>JAFMJU010000329.1 GCA_017853285.1 Gemmataceae bacterium | reverse complement strand
GCCGCCGAGGCGACATTCGTGGCCAGGACCATGGACATGGACCCTGTCCATATCACCTCGATCCTCCAGCGCGCCGCGGCGCACAAGGGATCGGCCTTCGTCGAGATCTACCAGAACTGCAAGATCTTCAACGACGGGGTGTTCAACTATGTGACCGACAAGGCCACCCGATCGGACAACGCCCTGTTCCTGGAGCATGGCAAGCCGATGGTTTTCGGCAAGAATCGCGACAAGGGAATCCGGCTGAACGGGCTGGAGCCCGAGGTGGTGACCATCGGCGCCGACTGCCCGCTGGACGATGTGGTGATCCATGACGAGAAGGCGGCCAACCCGACCATGGCCTACCTGCTGAGCCGTTTCGCCAATCCGGATTTCCCCGAGGTCTTCGGCGTGCTTCGACAGGCAGAAGAACCGACCTACGAGTCGCTGATGGAAGACCAGATGCGGGAAGCCTTGGCCAAAAAAGGCAAAGGCGACCTGCAAAAGCTCTTCCGCAACGACGACTTATGGACGGTGGAGTAACCCGACCGGGAATGGAGTGACCGGATAGAACCGGTGCCTTCTGATTCCACTGCCACAAACGAAAGCAGGCCGAACCTGGCAAGGTTCGGCCTGCTTTTTTCATCACCATGGGTGGGGTGGATTGAAAGGCCGGCAGAGGCCTTATGTGGCCATTGAAATGAAGGATCCTGCTTTGCCGGCACCGTTTTATGGCTGGGGCTTGGGACTAAGCGGCGGATCGGAAGCGGCCGAGGCTTCCCATCCGCCCGGACAACAAATGGGTCGATTCGACGAGTGCCACATGGGGATGATCCTGGCTCAGCCCTTTGGACCCAGGGTCGGGATCATTGCAACTATGGGTCGCCCCAAGGACCAAAAGCCTGTGGTCCTCAGGGGAAAATCCCATTGCGGTGAGGCCTGCTCCCACCCGGTGGACTGTAGCCACCCCACCGGGATCGGTGGGTTGGCTTCTGCGCAAAAGGCCCCGGCTAGCCTCCAGGGGGACCAACCGATCATATGGCGAGTGGATGAGGATGGTGGCAGGGGGAACAGGAATATCCGGATAAGGACCGAAGCCGACGGGAAGCCAACTGATGCGCGTCGCCGGGGCGATCAGGACCAGGGCGGCGGAAGACTTGAGCTGCGTGGCAAGGGCTCCACCCATGCTGGAACCCACAATGACATCAGGATGGAAGGAATCGACCGCCCGCTGCGCCACTTCAAGGGCCTTGCGCAGCCTAGACCACACGCTGAGAACCACCATCGTTTTTTGCAACAATCCCTCCGGCAGACGGTCCGGGAACGGGAGTTGCAGCGGTGGATGCAAGTTGAACTGGGGCCGGGCGTTATGCAACGCCTGGTACTTCACCCCGTCGGGCTTGCCGGAAAATCCATGCAGATAAAGCACGCGCTCGGACATGGCCACCTCCTTGCGGAAGACCGGCCTTTTACTTTTTTATTTATCGGCTTACGGAGCCGACCGACTGAAAAATTACCTTTCATTCGAATGCGGGTTAAGGGCAACCAGAACCTGTTTCGGTGCCACGAAAACCAAGCAATCGCCTGACCTACAGGCCTAAAATGGAAGCGCCACCTTGGTTTTGAAGCCTGGCGGGCAGGGAGTCATTGGGAACAGCGTGAATCCGGAGCAATCCGGCATTCGATTTCCGAAAAGTGTACGATGTGTTGGGGAATAATAAAGATTCCCTGGGTAGATTTCATCAACCGAAAGGGGATGGAGCATGGATCGCAGAAAAATGGTGGGAGCATTGGGTGGTCTGGGCACCGCGCTCACGGCCGGCGCTTCCGACCAGAAACCTGGCCACTCAACCGCCGCGGGAGGCCCGCTCAACGGTCCGCACGCGCACTTCTGCGGCATCCACATGGCCAAGAGCAACCCCAAGCTGCAGTTCCTCACGCATCACTTATGCGCGGCGCACAAGGCCCACGGCAAGGATGACATGTTCCAGTGTGTCCTGTTCGATTCCATGGAACCCAACGCCCGGCTGATCGGCGTGGAATACCTCATTTCAGACGATGCCTACAGGGCGCTGCCCGAGGGGGAAAAGAAATACTGGCACGCCCACACCTATGAGGTGCTGGGGGGTGGACTCACAGCCCCGGGAATGGATTCCGAGGAGGAGATGAAATTCATGAAGACCGTGATCAACATGTGGGGAAAAGCCTGGCATACCTGGCCGGACTGGTCCACGCCGGTGCCCATGGGCGAACCGATGCTGATTTGGTCCCTGATGGGGGATGGGCAGGCGGACCCCAAGCTGGTGGCGGAGAGGGACCGGAAATTCAACATTTCCGAAAAACAGGTCCGGGCGAAGAGGGCCAAGGCGTTCGGGTTGCAGGCGCCGAAGGTTTCTCTTCCCAAGAACCTGGATACGATCGGTCGCCAATGGACTGACGAAGGGGAGGACAAGCCGACGCCGATCAAGTGACGGGATCTGTAGCCGCCTGAATCTTTTGGGGGGCGTTCACCTGGGGCGGGAGGCTACTTCCCCGGGCCCATCAAGGCGCGGGCCACATCTTCCAAGTAGGCCGATGTACTCTTCTTCAGTGATTTTCCATCGTCGGTGTTGAACTGAACGGCAATTGCCACTTTCTTTTCCGGGAAATAGGCAACTTCCGTCCGGTAACCTGGAAACCATCCTCCATGGCCGTAGCTGGGCCCCCATTCCGTTTCTCGGATCATGACGCCCAACCCGTACTTCCCACCCTTCGCCTTGCCCCCACCCCCAGGCATGTCCACCCCCGTCAGCATCGCCTGCAAAGTTTCCGGCCTGAAGATTTTGCCCTCGAATAAGCCCTTTGCCCAACGCGCCAGGTCTTCCGGAGTGGTGGCCAATCCCCCGCCTGCCCATTCTACTTGGGGGTTGGTCATCAACTTCCCCCCAGAGACAGTCCTTCCGTTGAAACCAAGGGGGTTTCTGGGGCTGGCGTATCCGTTTACCAGCCCGGGAATCTCCCGGCTGTCGGAAGGTACGATTCCAAATAATTTTTGTGGCTTCAAAAACCGGCGGGTGATCTCCTCAAACAAGGGTTTACCGCTAGCTTTCTCGAAAACCAGACCGGCCAGAATGTAATGCGTGTCCGAGTAGTCCCAACCCCGGCCCACAGGAAATGGCGGCTTGGCATCAAGCACGAAAGCCAGCCTTTCGGAAGGAGTCCATTCCTTATCGGCGTTCCCCATTAATGCTTGGGTGAAACCCTTTTGCTCAAAGTATTCAGGCACCCCGGCCGTGTGGTTGAGAAGTGAACGCAGCGTCATGTCATTGGAATTCGGCAGCCGTTCGAACCAGGGCTCCCGGCCAAGCCATTTGGACACGGGATCATCCAATCCCACCTTGCCTTCGTCAACCAGTTGCAAAATGGCGGCTGAAACGAACATCTTGCCGACACTTCCGGCGAGGAGCCGGTCGGATTGCCTGAGAGATATCTTGTTTTCCACATCGGCGTATCCAGCGGCAACTCCCGCTGATCCGCCTTCCTTAAGCACAAAACCCACGCTGATTCCTGGGAATTCTGCTTTTGCCCGCATCCCTTCCAAAGTTTTTTGCAAATTTTCGCAAAGCACCCCCAACGGCGGGTCCGCCAGATTCGGATCCTGTGGAATGGCGAAAACAATCCGGGATGAAAGGAGAAAGCCCAAAAGGACAAAGGTGGACCGAGTCATTTGCTCCATCTCCTGAATGAGAGAGCGATTGATTAGAATTCTGCCTTTTTTTAACCGGGATTCCTCGCCAGCACCTAGCCCAGACGCCAAAACATATTTGCACAAAAGCAGCAAGGCTCCGGAAACTTGGTCCGGAGCCTTGCTGCTTTTGTGCTATCTCAAGCTACCCGGCTAGGATTCGAACCTAGACAAAGAGTGCCAAAAACTCTTGTGCTACCGTTACACTACCTGGGAGACACGTTTAGTAGAGCGCGCCGCCTGGCTTCTTGCAATTGCAACGTTGACGTTCCCATGGCGCGCTCCAGGATCAGGCCAGGCTTGCAACCGCAACCAGGACGTGAACGTGTTGCAACCGCAACCGCTCCAGGCAACCGCTCCAGGATCAGGCCAGGCTTGCAACCGCAACAGGAACTCCAGGCGCTAGATAGCCTGGAGGTGACTATGCACTGCCCGAACTGCGGCCACGAACTGGTTTCCGAGTCCCAAACGACCATCCAGACCTGCGGGAGGTGCTCCGGCAAGGGCCGTGACGCCTTCCAGAAACTCTGCCAGGGGTGCGGCGGCGCCGGGAGCGTCCGAACCTCCTCGCCCCCGGTGCGATGCGCAGCCTGCCAGGGCAAGGGCCAGGACGTCTTCGGCCATGGCTGCCAGGTCTGCCAGGGAACAGGGTGGGCCAGGCTATGAACCCCGTCCCCCTGGCAATCGGCGTCCTGGTCGCCACCTTTGCAATTGCAACGTTCCTGCTCCTGGCCTGGCGGTTCAGTCGCTGACCTGCCGCCCGATCGCGTCGACGACCATCGTCGAGAGCGGTGCCAGGTGCGCCTCGAGCCTCCTCCCGAGTATCTCCAGGAACCCGGGCGGCGGGCAGTCCACCACCTGGACGTGTATGTCCTCCAGGTTGGTGTAGTGCGGCATCCTGGACTCGACCACGACTCCGGGCGGCTCCAGGCCGGCCCTGTTGTACTCCCTGGCCAGCACGAAAAGAAGGGCATCG
>JAFMJU010000328.1 GCA_017853285.1 Gemmataceae bacterium | reverse complement strand
TCATGGTGATCCTCCCCGCACTGACCCGAAAACGCACCTGAAATAGGCCACACCAAAATCTAGGACCGGTCTGGCTTCGGCGCAACCGGCTTGCGCCGCACCAAGGCGACGCTCGAAAGGACCAGCGGGACGGCTGCCAGCATGAACGGGGTCACCTGTTCGCCGTCCACCACGGCCCCAAGGATCACCGCCAGTACCGGGTTGACATAGGCATAAGTTCCGGCCACCGCCGTGCCCACATGCTTGAGGAGCCAAATGTAGGCCACAAAGCCGATGAGTGAGCCCACCACCAGCAGGTAAAAGAAGGCGGCCACGGCCCGGGGCGTGATCGTCTCCGCCGTCACGCGGGATTGCTCCCCGATCAGCAAGCCGATCAGCGTGGTGGCCAAGCCGCCAAACACCATCTGCCATCCAGCGTGCAGGTAGGGCGATCCCTGCAGCCGCAATTTCCGCTGGATGAATGAACCAATCCCCCAGGCGCAGGCGCTGCAGAGAACAAGCGCCATGCCAGCGGCTTCCCCCTGCTGCCCGCGGGCAAGAAGGCCCACCCCCGCCATTCCCAGAGCCAAACCAAGCCAGCCGGCAGCGTGCAGCCTTTCTCCGCCGGGCCAGACGCCCTCGAGGAGCGCCATCCACAGAGGGGTGGTAGCGATCAACAACGCCGCCAAGCCGGACTCGATGCTGCGCTGGGCCACCGTGACCAAGCCGTTGCCGCCCACAAACAGGAACAAACCGACCAGACAGGTCCAGGCCAGATCCCTGCGGTTCATCCAGGCGGCGCGCCAACCTCCCGAAAGGGCCAGTATGGACAGCAGGCAGAAACCCGCCAGGGTCACCCGCGTTCCGGCGAACAAAAACGGAGGCGTGTCCTTCACCCCGATACGAATGGCGAGGTAGGTGGTGCTCCAGCAGGAATACAGGATCAGTAGGGCGGCGGCGACCTTCCAGCCGGGCACCTGCTCAGGCGCGGCACCCATCGGTTCAGCGGGGGGCTTGCGCTCCATCTGGGGGACAGTAGGCTTGGAGACCGGTTCCAGTCGGCCCAATAGACGCGAGGGATACCACATGAGTGCCGCCAGACAACCTCTGCCCAAACGATCGACCAGTTGCTTGATCGTAGGCGTTTTGGCCGGCATTGTCGTTGGCAGCTTGCCGGAACAGGCCCGCTGCCAGGCACCCCCCTCCGGTCCCCTTCCGGGCACAAGCCTGTTGGCGACCGAGGGGGATTTGGCCGCCAAAATGGTGGAAGGCATCCGGGAGCACCTGGAGAAAAAAACCGCGCAAGCCCCTGGAATCCGATTAAACGCATCGGAACAGGCCCGGCGGGAAAGCCCGCAGGCGCTGGAAAGTTTGCGGCAGCAACGGCGAAACAAATTGCGCGCCAGCCTGGGAATTACTGAAAAGGCGCCAACCGGCACCAAAATGGATTGGGCAGGTGGCCCCGACCGTCCCGCATTAATCGCCGAAAAGGATGGGATCCGGGCCAGCCGGGTTTCCTGGAATGTTTTGGATGACCTGAAATGGGAAGGGATTTTGCTGGAACCCGCAGGCCCGCCGGTGGCCGGCTGTGTGCTGTGGCCCCTCGCTGGCCAATCACCCGAGGAAGCTGCCGGACTGATGACCGGCAAACAGGAGCACGGGCTTGGGTGGCAGATGGCAAGTCATGGGTGTCTGGTGATTGTCCCGGTCCTCATCGGCCGGGATCACACCTACTCTGGCAACCCGTCGATCAATCGGTTCACCAACCAACCCCATCGTGAATTTGTGTACAGGATGCTGTACGAGATGGGGCGAACCCCCTTGGGGCTGGAGGTGGAATCGACCCGGGCGGCGGTGACTTGGCTGACCGCCAAGCAAAGCAAACCGGTTCTGGTTTGCGGCCAAGCTGATGGCGGAAGGGTTGCCTTGGCCGCCGCGGCGCTGGATGACCGCATCGCGGGTTGCTGGGCCCGGGATGCCTTCGGGCCGCGGGAAAAAATGTGGGAGGAACCGATCGACCGGAACACCTGGGACCTGCTGAACCATGTGGGTGACGCGGAGCTGGTGGAGTTGATCGCTCCACGGTTCGCCTTGCTGGAGGCCTGCTCCAGCCCCGGATGGGCCGGACCCGCCAAGGTGCCCAATCGCGGTGGAGGCGCTCCGGGCAAACTGTCCGCCATTGCCTTTGAACAGGCCAAGTCTGAACACGCCCGGATTGATGGCAGGGCCTGGCCTGAAAGGCAAAAATCGCCGGTACTTCAGGACAATCAAAAATCCAATCCCGCCCAAGAAGGGAAGGAAGCCCGCGAGAAGGTGCTCCCCAGGTTCCTGGCCGAATCGTGCGGGGTGCAAACAAAAAGTCACACGCAGGCAGTGGCACCGCCCCCGGCCGAAAAAACGCCGTACGACACCGGTGCCCGGGAAGGGCGGCAGTTGCACCAAATGATCGGCCATTGCCAAAACCTGTGGCGGCACAGCGAGAAAGCCCGGGCCAAGCTATGGGCCCAGGCCAACCCAGCCAAACCGGAAACCTTTGGCCAGGAAGCAGCCAAGCTGCGGGACCATTTCCACCAGGAAGTGATTGGCATGCTGCCGGCACCGTCGCTGCCGATGAATCCGAAATCGCGCCCCTGGAAAGATGGCAAGCGCTGGAAGGGGCACGAGGTGACCCTTGACCTTGAACCCGGTGTCTTCGCCTACGGCATCCTGCTATTGCCCAACGATTTGAAGCCGGGTGAAAAAAGGCCGGTGGTTGTCTGCCAGCATGGGCTGGAAGGCCGTCCCAGCGATGTGTGCGAGCCGGAAAAAAAGACGGCCTATTACAACTCGTTCGGCGCCACGCTGGCGGATCGCGGGTATATCGTTTTCGCGCCGCAAAACTGCTACATCGGCCAGGACAAATTCCGGGTTCTGCAAAGGCTGGCGAATCCGCTGAAACTGTCGCTCTTCTCCTTCATCATCCGCCAGCATGAGCGGATCATTGACTGGCTGAAACAGCAACCCTGGACAGACCCGGACAAGGTGGCGTTCTACGGCCTGAGCTACGGAGGCAAAACGGCCATGCGCGTTCCCGCCGTGTTGCCGGGCTACTGCCTTTCGGTATGCTCCGGCGATTTCAACGAGTGGGTGGGGAAAAATGTCTCGTACGAATTCCCGGGCAGCTACATCTACACCGGGGAATACGAGATGATGGAGTTCAACCTGGGCCACACCTACAACTACGCCGAGATGGCGTGGCTGATTGCACCCCGTCCCTTCCTGGTGGAACGGGGCCACGATGACGGTGTGGGCATTGATGAGATGGTCGCCTGGGAATTCGCACGCGTGCGCCGCTTCTATTCCCGCCTGAGGCAACCAGCCAAGACCAGCATCGCCTTTTTCGCTGGTGGCCACGAGGTGCACGGGGAGGAAAGCTTCCCGTGGCTGGACAAGCAATTGGGTTTCATCCCGGTCGGCCAAAAAGTCCAAAAACCCTGAACGCACCTATGCTGAAGGCATGAACCGGAAAAGGTCAGGCGAGCCCATTGAGGCGATGGTCCCCGCGGGGGTGGCTTTTTGGCTGGACCGGCTGAAGCAGGCTTTTGCCCGGCGGATTGGCCAGACCACACCTATACAGCACAAAGCATGGTCGATCCAGCCATCTCCAGGCACCCCGGCACAATTGCTGGTGGCCCCGACCGGGACCGGGAAAACATGGGCTGCCCTCTTGCCGGTCCTGACCAGGTGGCTGGCACGGGACCGGGATGCGGACAAGACTGAAACCGGGCCATTCGCCCTGTGGATATCCCCCTTGCGGGCGCTATGCTCCGACCTGGCGCGGAGGATCCCCGAGCAGGTGAGCGCGCTGACCTCGGATGTGTCCGAACTTCAGCATTTCACGGTCAGCTCCCGAAGCGCGGACACCCCGGCCGGTATACGGCGGCGGGACCTCAAAACCCCGCCGTCGCTTTGGATCGTCACCCCGGAATCATTGGCCATCTGGCTTTGCCAGCCGGCCATTCGCGCCCTGCTGGCAAACACCAGGATGGTGGTTGTGGATGAGGTGCACGCACTCGCGAGCTGCAGGCGCGGGGCCGACCTTTCGCTCTCATTGGAACGGCTGCAGGAGCTCACCGGAAACAGGCTCGACCGATACGGCCTGTCCGCCACCTGCCGGCCCCACGGGGTGGCGGGCCGGTTCCTGGCGGGCAAAGGGCGCCCCTTCGAGGCGCACGCGGTGAACGACGGCACACCCCCCCGCCTCGACATCGAATGGATGCCCCTGGCCGGAATTGGAGGCCAGGGCGAGGCGTTGGCCAACCGGTTGGACAGGGAGCTGGCCATACACCCCACAGTGCTGCTGTTCACCCGAACCCGGGCCACCGCGGAACGCCTGGCAAGCCGATTGAGGGATCTGAGGCCCGCATTAGCCAGCCAGATCGGCATCCACCACGGCTCGCTTGCCCGCGATCATCGGCGAACCACTGAAAAAGGGATGGCCAAAGGCGACTTCCGCGTGGTTGTGGCTTCCTCCAGCCTCGAGCTGGGGATCGATATCGGTTCGGTCGGCCTGGTTACGCTGGTTCAATCGCCTGGAGAATCAGTCCGGTTGCTCCAGCGGGTTGGCCGTTCGGGCAGGGGCCCCAAGGCGACCCGCCGGGGCCTTGTGCTGGTGGGGACCGAGGGCGAGTTGCTTCAAGCCACGGTGACCTGCACGGCTGGAC
>JAFMJU010000327.1 GCA_017853285.1 Gemmataceae bacterium | reverse complement strand
GTGCCCCATGTTTATTTCACGGCGGACGGGGCCAGGCGCGACGAGGATGGCTACCTCTGGATCATGGGCCGTGTGGATGATGTTCTCAATGTGGCCGGCCACCGGCTGAGCACCATGGAGGTGGAATCCGCCCTGGTGAACCATCCGTCCGTTGCCGAAGCCGCCGCTGTCGGCCGGCCCGACGAGATCAAAGGCGAGGGGATCGTGGTGTTTGTGACCCTGAAGCACGGCCAGGTCGCCGACGACAAGCTCAAACAGGGGCTGAGGGACCATGTCGCCAAGGAAATCGGCGCCCTGGCGCGTCCCGATGAGGTTCGTTTCGCCGAGTCCCTGCCGAAAACACGTTCGGGAAAAATCATGCGCCGGCTGCTGCGTGATATTGCCAGCGGCAAACAAACCACCGGGGACACCACCACGCTGGAGGATTATTCCGTCCTGGCCAAACTGCGCGACGACGAGGAGTAAGGCGCCTACTTTTCAGGGTCCACAGGCTGGCTTGGCAATCTCAACGCGCCTGCCAGCCTGTTCGCATTTTCCAGCCCTCGTCCATCAACCCTTTCAAATCACCGGCCGGGTCACCAGGTAGCTCCAGAGCCGAGATCGAACGGTCCAAAAGATCCCGGAACTCCCTGGCTCTCGCCAAAAGTTCTTCACGATTGTCCTGAAAAATCCCCATCCAAAGTTGGGGAGAACTTCCCGCCAAACGGGTCATGTCCCGGAAGCCACCCGCCAGATACGGGGCATGTTCCTCATCGGGCATGGATGCCAGCAGGTAGGCCAACAGGTGGGGCAAATGGCTGGTCAGCGAAAGCAACAGGTCGTGGCGGTCAGCGGGACAGGAAACGACTGTGGCCCCCAGAGATTTCCAGAACCCTCCCAGCCGCTCCATGGCGGCAGCGGTGGTGGAGGCCTCGGGGCAAAGCGCCACAATCCTCCGGTCCACCAGTTGGGGATCCGCGTGGTCCGGACCAGACTTTTCAGACCCCGCCAGGGGATGGCTGCCGAGGTATTCGATCTCCGGCGGTATTTTTCCTCGCATCCCCTCGAGAATTGACCGCTTGGTGCTGCCCACATCGGTCAACAAGGTGCCGGGCCGGGCGGCTTTTGAAATGCGGGCAAGCAATCGGGCCACCTGGGGCACCGGGCAGGCGGCAACCACCAGGGTGGCCTTGGAGACCGCCTCTTCAGGGGACGGCTCGATCGAATCCACCAGTCCGAGTCCCATAGCCTTTGTGCAGACCTCAGGGGATGGATCCCATCCGGTCACCGGAATTCCCACCCGGCGGGCCGCCCCGCCGATCGAACCGCCTATCATCCCCAATCCCAAAACCGCGAGTTTTTCAAGACTCACGGCTTGGCTCCTTCACGGTTGGCCTGGAGGACTTTCTCCATCTGGCGCGCCATCTTCTCGCGGAAGGGCCGGGTCAGGAACGAACCGTGGTCGGCATCGGGGATCATTTCCACCAAGGCTTTGGCCTGTTTTTTCTCCAGCATTTCACGCAGCAAAATCACCGCGCCATCCAGGTAAAAGGTGTCAGCGGTGCCGCAATAGACGAACAACCTGCCGTTCAGTTTGGGTTCCAGTTGCCGCCAGTTCTCATCCAGCCGCCGGGCGATATCGTAGGGCAGCCAGGACTGGGAAGTGCGCCCATCGATCACGCCGGTGGAGCGGTCCCATAGCTTGACTGGCTTCCCATCCGCACCCCGCTGGCTGAACACCGCTTCGAACGACCCCAATTGGCCGCCACGGCCCATCACATCTTCCATGCGTGAAAAATCCCTGAAATTAAGAGCCTTGCCTCGGCGGGACCTGGAAAGGTCGCGCAGCTTGCCCGCCTGGTCGAAAAACAAGTTTGCCATGGGGGCATTCAAATCAATCCGCTGAAAATCGCGGAAATCAACCGGGTCGGGCGCGGTCGACCAGACTCCCCCGAAGGTATCCGGGTACCGTACCTGCAGCCAAAGGCTGCTCCAGCCACCGGAACTGTGGCCGGTCACCAGACGGGCACCCCTGCTTCGGCCGATGCGAAATTGTTTCTCCAGTTCCGGGATCAATTCCTCGATCAGAGCCTGCCCACAGGGACCATTATTTTGCGAATCGGCAAAGACATGGTGTCCGTTGGGGCAATCCGGGTCCAACACCACCCAGGCAGCCTCGGTTTCGCCAAGACGGGTGAAAGGGGCACCCACCCGCCCCGCGGCACCCAGGTGGTTGCCGCCGAATCCGGGAACCTCGTAGACCACAGGGTAAATTATTTGCGGATTCTGGTTGTAACCGGCGGGAAGGACCACGCCGGCCCGCAGGAAAACCTCGCGGTTGTAAAAATCGCTGAGCAGCTTGCTTTTCACCTTGGCGAACTGGACGCCCGGCACATTCGGCAAGGCGCGTTCCTGCCACACCTGGTCCAGCGTCAAGCTGATTTTTCCGCCATCCTTGCCGGAAAGCTGGGTGGGGGGCAGGAGACCGTAAACATTGCCCGGAGAGGTGGCGAAGCTGCGGCCCCCAAGGTTCCTGTCCAGGACGGCCTGAACGATATATTTACCCTCAGGTACCTCTGGCATGGTCACAGGAAAGGACCGGGCGCCAGCCCCCAAAACCAGTTTTTCCCCGGCTTTCCAACCCACCACATCCATTGCGAAAAACGGCTCGGGATTAAACCAGTCCGGGCCGGACATTAGGCCCCTGGGCGCTCCCTTGGTCAGCATCACATAGACTCGGCCGGTGAAGGGACCGGGAAACTCCTTGGTCCCGTAAGCCAGCTCAAATTCCAACGGTCCGGCCGCCCATGTGGTTTGGGAAAAGAGCAACGCTCCGAGGATGCAAATCCAACGCATGTTCACACCACTCCTTCGGGATGTAGTTTTTTCCATTGCTCCTCCGCCGAACTCGGTTGGCCATAGAGGATGTCCACTTCGCCCGGATTGTCAACGAAACCCTTGCGGATCCGGTTCAGAGCGGCCAAACGCAATCCTTCAACACTTGGCTGGGTGGGGGCAGTCCCCATCACCTGGATTCCAAGCGAGGTGGCATGGTGGCACCCGGGCCCGGCCCAGGGCATTTGTTTCCGGTCTGCCTGACCACCCCGAATTGATTCCCAGGGAGCCAGTTCCATGGGGCCGGCGGGCTCCCATGCACCATCGCGGCGGATGAATTCCTGGACAAAGGCCCGGCCCCGCAAGGCGTCCGCAACCATGCGAACCGAGTCCCACTCCGAGGGGCATTGCCATGCCATTGCCTCCAAGGTCGGCACGGCGAGCAAATCCGCATCCTTGATGAGGGTGAGCGCCAGGGCGCTAGCCAAACCGACCCGCAATCCCGTGTACCCGCCCGGTCCGCGTGAAACGGCAACCGACCCGATGTCATCGATGGAAACGCCGTTTTTGGCCATCAGCTCGGCCAGCTTGGGGGCCAGATCCCCCGAATGGCGCCGCCCAACACCCACCTCGCATGAATCCACCATCCCTGTCCCCAGGGCGAGCCCGACCACGGAGGGAGCCTCCGAGGTTTGCATCACCACCATCCATTCGCGAGAATTAGGCACTGTCAGGTCCCTGACTCCAGAACCAACACAAAAACCAGCCCCACCCGTCATCCAACAACCCGGTTATTGTGGTGTAGCATGACACAGTTGGTCGTGCTGGCAAAGGCCTGCCCTTGCGCCGTTTTTCATGGATGGGATGCGATGTCCAAGGATTCTGGAACCTGGTTGTTGTTCACGGATGGTGGGTCGCGAGGTAATCCCGGTTTGGCGGCCTACGCGTTCGTCCTGGTTGATCCGGCCGGCGGCGTCTACCAGGAGGCGGAATGCCTGGGCCGTATGACCAATAACCAGGCCGAATATTACGCCCTGCTCAACGGTTTGGAGGCCGCACTGGACCTGGGGGTCCACCACCTGCATGTCCGGAGTGATTCCGAACTAATAGTCAAGCAGATGCAGGGCTTCTACCAGGTGAAAAACCAGGACCTGCGCGAGATCTACGAGAGAACCAAGGCTTTGGAGGTCCGGTTCCCCGGACGGGTGCGGTTCGAACATGTCAGGCGGGAGGCCAACAAGCGGTCCGACGAACTGTGCAACATGGCGATGGACGGCAACCCCAGCCCCAAAAAACGCGGACCAGCCCTGCGTGAAAGCTTCATCTCTGTCGATCCGGAATCCTTGGCCAAGGCTGCCTCGGGATCCGCATCGCCCAAGGAATCCAAAAAGCCCAAAGGATTTGCTCCAGGCCTGCTGGCAACCCTGGAGGAGGCCCTGAAAAAAGCCTCTTCAGGCCAGCCAATCACCGCCAGCGAACTGGCCATCCAGATTCAGCCCTGGCTGAAACGGGTCACGGATTGATCCCCATCATCCGCAGCACGGTGAGGAGAATTTCCGAGAACAACAAAAACCCTGTGCAGCCGAAGAACAGTACCGCAAAAAGGATGCGGAGGGCCAAGGGCGATCCCGTCCTCCTTTCAAGGATGGGATCCCCCGCATCCGCCATGGTCTGCCTGGCTGTTTGCCCGCTGTCGCCTGATTTGTTCTGGCTCACTGTCCGAAGACCCTCCGCTTCAGATCGTTGTAAATCACAAACGCGAACAGGCTGAGAATCAAAGCCAGGCCGGCGTAATTAGCCACGGCGGAAACCCAGGGCGGAGGGGCGCGCCTGGCCACCGCCTCGTACAGCAGGAACACCATGTGCCCCCCATCCAGCAGCGGGATGGGCAGGAAAT
>JAFMJU010000326.1 GCA_017853285.1 Gemmataceae bacterium | reverse complement strand
CACCCACGCCGGTGAACACGGTTCCCCCGCGCGGCACGCGGAACGGCATCTGCCCGGTCATCAAGCCGTAACGGGTGGGCGTGCAAACGGTGCAGGGGCTGTGCGCGTCGGTGAAGCGCATCCCCTCGCGTGCCAGCCGGTCCACATGGGGCGTAGCCACCTTGGCCCGGTCGTTGTAACAGCCTGTGTCTCCATAGCCCAGGTCATCCGCAAGGATCAGCACGATGTTCGGCAACCCGGCCCCTGGCGCCGGTCCTGAAAAAGGCGCTGCCGCCAGGGCCAGGACGATCATCGGCACCAGGCTGGAGATCCCCCGATTTCGTTGGGCCTGTTTCAGCATCAGCATGGGGTCGTGTTCCGGTCGAATAATCGGTGGCAGACCCTTACAGGTTAACGCCTCCCGACACCAAAAGTCGCGTCATTCGCAAATCCACCGCATCAGCGTTTCCATGCTGGGTAGGTGCTTTCGGTCCACCCAGCGAAACAGCAGGGTCACACCCACCATGAAGCAGCATGACAGTCCAAATGATGCCGAGGGGCTCATGGCCAGTTGCCAGTAGGAGGTTATTTCCGGTCCGTTCCATGCCCCGTAGGCCCACAGGGGCCAGATGTGTGCCAGGTGATGCAACAGATAAATGGATAAGGAATGACGGCTGAGCGGTTCAATCCAGCCACCGATCCATTCCCACAGCCACGGCCAACGGGCAAGAGCGGCCTGTGCGCAGGATCCGCCAACCAGCACGCATCCCATCGTGCAGGTGATGTAGGCTGGGGTGGGTGGGAACATCGTCCAGGCGGCCAGGCCGGTTCCATTGCCGGCAATCAGCATGATGGTCCCAAAAAAGAGCAGGCCCAAGCCGGTGGTGAAGCCTAGCCATGGTTTCGCTTTTCCTGCTGGCCCAAATAGCGTCGGGCCCAGGGCATATCCGGCCAGCGGGTAGGCCAGCCATGGAAAGAGCGGGAAATAACCGGTGACCAGCCAGCCCAGCGTCACCTCGGTCAACGTTAGGTCCGGGTCGAAATATCCGTTGGTCCAGTACTCTTGGTACCCTGCCGCATCTTGCATGGGTTTGGCCAATATCGCCATCAGCAAGGCGGCCATAAGCAGCACCCCGTCGGGTGCGTGCCGAAAAAGGGTCAGAACCAAGATCCCCGTCCCGATGAGTGTCAGCACATCCCAGTTGAATAGGTCCTCGGGCAGCCAGACGAACACATTGAAGACAAAGCCCAAGCCAAAAAGGAAAAGCCCACGCCGCAGGCTCTCCTTGTGGATGGAGTCCGCGTCCTTGCCGGCACGCACCTGCGCAACCACCCAGATTCGGTAGCTCGTGCCGGAAAGGAAGGTGAAGATAGGGGCGGCAAAACCGGACGGTAGCATCCACAGCGGGGTACTTGCCAAGGGGGCGCCTGCTGTTTGCCCCATTTGGCCGGACAGGTTTTCGACGAAATGCACCACCACCATCAGGGTGATGGCGATGGCCCGCAGCAGGTCGATCGAGGGTTGCCGGTGGCTTGCTTGGGCCCTCATTGCCCCGTCCTCGAGGACAGGATCTCGACCAGCATCAGGGCCATCTGTCCCAACAGGATCACCAAGATCGCCCATTCAAGCCCGGACTGGCGGCGGGCGATCTTCGCGTCGAACGCCCGTTGGCCGCAGGCCTCGTACACTTGCACCGCGAAATCAGCCCGGTTGGTGGCCAGGTCATGCCGTTCCGCCAGCCTCGTCCGGTCCCGCAGTCTCTCGGCCAGTTGGCTGGCGGCCGTGGGAGGGTGCAGCACCGGGGCGTGAACCAGCGGCGCAATTTTTGACAATTCGGCTCGGATAGAGATGGATTCCAATTGGCTGCCCTGCACCCCGCCGCGCGGTGGCTGATCTGTGGCTTCACCGGCAACCAGGATGGACGCCGCATCTGTTTCCACCCGGTTGTTCAGGCTGTCACCGCGCTGTTCCAGATCTCGCAGACGCCTTTCACACTGGGCGAATTCAGTCAGGGCGGCCGCCAAGGTGTCCAGCCGGCCCGCCTCGGCGATCACCGCACCCCGTTCCGGGCTCCAGACCACATGGTTGCCGTACAGCGGGATCAGCACGCTGCCGGGGCAACCTGCCGCGACCTGGCTACCACCGCTTCCTGTTGTCGCCCATTCACGGGCAAGAACCGACAGGGAGGACCCCTCAGCCTCCTGTCCTTCGCTCACGGGTACCAACAGCAGATCAAATGCCCGTTGTGCTCCCCAATCGATACGCCGAATGGCAGATCCACTGGGAAAACCTGCTGGAATTTCCGGGTCGGGGACCGCTGTCAGGGGTTGCGGGTCGTTTCGGTCCATCATCCATTCCCCGCTCGGAGGCTTTGAAGGTGTGCGGCAAGCCAACCGGCCGCATATTCCGCTGATTCCAAGGCGCCGTTCAGGGTCGAGTCATACAGGTAGTCTCCCACAATCAGCAGGCTTGGTTGGGTGGTTGCCGCCGGCCGGTGCCTGCGATCTTCCGGAAGGCTGTCCCACCCACCGGGTACCGCGCTCACAGCTCCCACCCAGCGGTGGACCCTGCTTTCAACCACCCGGCCGCCCAGATGGGCAAGTGAGGGAGGTAGCGTGTTCAAAACCTCCGACACCAAAGCCTGGTCGTTTAGCAAGGACATCTGCTCCGCCGCCTCGCCACCGATCAGCCAACCGAGGACGCCGTGCCTTGCGCCAGGTTCAATTGCCGTTTCGGAATACAGGCAGCAACCCCCAAAGGCGTCCAGCATCAGGTAGCCATCGTCACCCAGGATCGGTTGCGGGGATTGGTCGGTCAGTAGCGTGACCCGCAGGTAGTGCGCCGGATGGTCGTGGTGCCCGATATGGCGACCCATCGCTTCCGATAATTCACCACCCTGAAATTTCAGTCGTTTCAGGGCCTCCAGGGGTAGTGCCAGGACCACCGCGTCGAACGCTTCACTTTGCGGCCCTTCAGGGCCTGCGAATTCCAACCGCATTGGGCCATTTTCGGCGCGAACAACCCGCTCCACGCGGGTGGACAATCGCACCTGGGCGGATATTCGTTCAGCCAGCGCCCGGATCAATTGCTCGTTCCCACCCGCGATCCGGTAAAGCCTCATGTAGGCCGGGTCGTTCATCAGGTAGTTTTGCAGGCCGTACGCGGTGCTGGTCTTGGAGGCTGGAGTCGCCAGATCGCTGTGGATCATCGTTTCGATATACCGTCGTAGGCCGTTGCCGACCGGCCCGGGCAACGCCTGGTGGAATGGCCCCGGTTGCGCTGCGTGACAACTTCCATCGGTGCCCGAGGTGTAAAACTCCCGGGGAGTCATCGCGGAGCGTGCCCAATTGTCGAATGTCGCCATTTTCTTGCGGGCATCGGGCCCAAGGGTGTCGCACAGGTCATCCAGATTCGCGATCCGCTTTTCCAAGACATGCACACCCGCCCCTGCCAGACCCACTGGGTGCAATCCCAGCGACTCCACCAGGTCCCGCAGGGGGTCCTCGCCCACGGGCGTGTAATCGTAGAATTCGGCAGCCCCGGCCTCGTAGCGGATTCCTCGGGTGGAAAAAACGGGTGTCAGTACCTTGCCGCCAAGTCGGTCTGTTCCCTCGAAAAGGTTGAGCTCAAACGGCGAATCCGCCTGGTGCTCGAGGTTCCAGGCCGTGAACAAGCCCCCCGGTCCGCCCCCCACGATGGCGACCCGCGGAGGTTTAGCCGCCAGGTTTCCCTGACGAATCTGGCTGATCAAGGGCGCATCCACGGTCCGGTTCATCGGTTTACCCATAGTGCTGAAAGATGCGATGGGCCGGGCAAATGACGCAATAATTAAAAATAATTAGGGTTGGGGAATGATCAGCGTTTCCACGGACCGGAAAGGGACCTTCCTGTTTCAGTTGGTTCAGGTCGCCTGCACTCCGAAATCTTGTTGTCTCCAGATACTTTGAACCCGCCCCCCATCGCGGTTATCCTCGTGGAAAGTATCAATTACCATCCCCGGGGGGCATCCCATGGCAGTCCTCATCGATCGGCGTCGTTTTTCCGGTCTGGCCGCTGCGGCAGCTTGCTTTCCCGCGCCCAGGCTGCTTGCCGATTCCCCAGGCAAGGCCGAAGTGGTCTCCTTTTTTCTGGTGGGCGACACCCATTTCCTGGCACAGAAAGATGCCCCCGCCAAGCTGGATGAACGCTCTTCAGCGGTCACCTCGCGCCTGGTCGACACGCTCAACCGTCTGCCGGGCACCCCCATCCCGGCAGAGGCTGGTGGCGGCGCTGTCCTGCAGCCCCGTGGTCTCATCCACGCTGGCGACTGCATCGACACGGGCGACAAGTCCGACACGCGCATGCAGCAAACCGAATGGGCCGCCTTCATCGACACCTTCGGCCTGAACGGCCGTGATGGCCGGCTGAAGATGCCGATCTACGAGGTCCATGGCAACCACGACAGCCCCCGGGGCGATGGTCTGGTGGTGCAAGGCATCACCCGCCGCAACAAGGACCGCCCCAATCTGGCGGGGGTCTCGGCCGGCGGTCCGCACTATTCGTGGGACTGGGGCCCGGTCCATTGTGTCAACCTTGGCATCGTTGTCGGCCGGGCAAGTGAGCCCGACCGCAAGCGCCGCTACAACCCCATGGGCAGTCTCGATTTCCTCATTTCAGACCTACGGGACAAAGTGGGCTCTTCCGGCAGGCCGGTGGTGATCACCCACCATGTGGACATGCTCCGCTACGCGCTC
>JAFMJU010000325.1 GCA_017853285.1 Gemmataceae bacterium | reverse complement strand
GATGTTGGCGGTGATGGTGGAGGTTTGCCCGGGCACCACCTTGGGGGGCGTGGCGCTGATGCGGGGCGCCTTGTTGATGCCGGTCTGCAGCAGGAAGTTGAAGAAGGCGCGCTGCGCGGCCACATTGGCGGCGGCGGTGCCGGCGAAGGAGTGGCCACCCTCGTACAACACCAGGCCGGCCTTGGGGTCACCGTAGGCATTGCCGTACACCACCACGCCCGCCTTGTTGTAGGGCGAGCTGCCGCCGGAGGGATTGTTGGGCTGGTCGGCGTCGTACACGGCCACCTTGGTGGTGGTGCGCCACTGGGCGCCGGTGGGCACATAGATCTTTTCCGACCCGCTCTGCATGGCCGCATCCATGCGGTTCATGATCTGCATGATCGGGTCTTTGGCGGTGGCGGTGTTGTAGTCGTAGGGCACCACGCCGGCGGAGTGGCTGCCCCAGGGCACCAGGTTATTGCTCAGGAAGTTCAGCTTCTGCGTGGTGCCGTTGTTGGTGAAGGTGGTCAACGATTCCAGCGCGCTCACCGCGTGGCAGCCGGCCCACAGGCCGCCGCCGTTGTTCACGAAGGTGTAAAGGTTCTTCTTCCAGGCATCGACCCAGGTGTGCGGGTCGGCGTGGGGCATGATGTACACATCGTCGCACTCGTTGAGGTTGCTGGGATCGCCTAGCCGGTACGAGCTGGCGGGGATGCCGGCGTTGGCGTAGTAGGGGGTGGCGATCTTGCCGTTCTGCAGGTCGAGCACCGCCTTGGGGAAGCTGGTGATCTCGCCGAAAATTTCGGTGGTCAGCGGGGCGTCCAGTTCATCCACCACCACGCCCTGGGTTTTCCAGGTGTTGATCTGCGCGATCACGGCGGGGGTGAGCAGGTTCTCGTCGACGATGAACGAGCCGCCGGCGTAGCTCTTCACGCCGTTGGTGGTGGTGGCGGTGAAGTCGTAGGGGATGGGGTTGCCGGCATCGAGACGGAAGGTGCTCTTGTTCGGGTCGATGGCCCACTCCACCGGCACCCGGAAGTTGGTCACCAGATCGTAGACCAGGCCGTAGGGCTTCAGCGCGTTGCCCACCGTCTGGGTGGACTGGCCCATGTCGATGATCAGCGAGCCGGGGCCGAAGGTGGCCGCGGTCATCACCAGGCGCTGCTCCAGCGCGTGGACCTCGGGCCGCACCCGCGTGTTCCGCTCGGCGGATGGCGCATAGCGCGATTTCCATCCTGTCTTGGCGCTTGTCTTGCGGTTGGGGCGGCGGTTGAACAGGTTGCCGAGGGTGGTCCACATAGTCTCGTCTCTCTCCCGGTGAAAATCCAAGGTGCGGTGCGCTTGCCGGGCTGCCTGGGACGACGACCGCTTTGGCCGCTGGGTCAGGCTGCATCCGGAGCGGGCGGCCCATCAGGTGGACCCGGTCGCGTGCAAGCGACACCCGCGCCCCCAGTCTGGGGACAAGCCGGCGGACCGAAACCATCGCGGGACAGGGAGTTGCGGGCCGAAAAAGCCCGCGAAACCGGCCTAAAAACCCTACGAAGGAATCAACCCTCGCAGTTAAATGGCGCGGGGAAGGAGAGTTCTTTCAGAGGTTTGGGAAAAATATTTATTTTGCTAAGGCGGGGTGATTTGTAGAAAATAAATCTACTAGGCAGTCCATTCCGGGTATATCGGAACCCGGAAGCCCTGACCACTGTCTTAACTGGATAGACGGGCAGAATCTGAATCCGAACAGGTCACCCTGTGCCGATTGTTCCGACCGAATGGTACCGTTAGATATACAGGCGAACTGATTAGATTGTCAATGCTTGCCTGTATTAAATAATAAGCATCATATATTTTCAATAAAATTCAGAAATTATAAGTATTTGATATCAAGAATTCTTGGGTGTGCTGAAGGCATTCTGCTGCAATGGGTTAGGCATCTGGGGATACTGCCGAGGCGTGGGGTAAGCCAGTCGCTTGGGTTTGCAGCTGAAAAGCCTGCTTTTTTTTCCAAAACGGCCCCATTCGGGTGAAAACCGGGTTTCTCATGGTTTCGCATGGGGTGTCCGGTTATTGTTAAAAAAAGTTCAGCTAGGCTCTCGTCAGGCGTTGGTTGGCCTTTATCAACAAACCGCAGCCTTGTTACCCGATGCCGTTCAATCTCTCCCGGAATGGTGGATGAAGGTAGGCGCCACATCCATGACGCTGCTGGACCGGTTGGCCGTGGCCAACTCGGCCGAGGCGTGGGACCTGTTTGTGCAGTTGTACGCGCCGCTGATGCTGCACTGGAACCGGGAAGCCGGCCTGCAAGAGGCCGATGCGCGCGATGTGGCGCAAGACGCGATGGCCTTCATCATCACCCACATCAGCTCCTTCGAGCGGAACCGCGAGGGCAGCTTCCGGTCGTGGCTGAAGCGCATCTGCTACAACATGCTGCGCAACCACCGGCGCAAATCCCGCTCGGGCCAACGCGTGGCCGATGTGAAGCCGGAAGACCTGCAGTCGGCCGGCGAGGATTTCCTCTACGCCGAGAACTACTACCAGGATGTGTTCGAGTCGGCCTTGCGGATGCTGCACCGGGAATTCACGGGCATGAGCTGGGACGCCTTCTTGGCCACGGCGCTGATGAACCAGCCGGTGGACCAAGTGGCGAAGGAACTCAAGCTTTCCCCCAACGCTGTCTACATCGCCCGGCACCGCATCACCACGCGCCTGTCGGAAACCATCCGGGAATTCATCGAGGGGGATGACCTGCCCGCGCTCACGGTGGACATGGTGGAGCGGATCACCTCGCAGGCCGCCGAAAACCTCCGCGGCCGGCTCGATCGCCAGGCATGAGCCTTTCCAATTTGTTAAGTTTTCCGGCCAACCATCCCGAAACGGCTGAAAGAAACACCCCTTCCCGTGACATATCTCTTCAGGAGCCCGAAGTGGGCGCCCGCAGCGATACGGTTCACACCATGCCGGAAACCAGCACAGCAAGCCGGGGCAAGCGCTCCCCCTCCTGCCTGGAGGACGGGTTGCTGCTGGCCATCGCCCGCGGCGATATTTCCGAGCCCGCTCTCAGTCATTACCTGTCCCACCTGGAAGATTGCCTTTCCTGTTGCCAACGCAGCTTCGAGCTGGAGCGCGCCCAGCCTGGCGACCTGTCCTCCAAGATCCGCAGCATCATGACCGGGGGGGCCCGCCTGAAGGCGTTTCCCTCCAACGGGTCACGCGAGGGCAATCCGCTGGAGGAGGGGAACCTGGACGAGTGGCTGGCCACGCTGCGCGGACTTCGCCCCGCCGGCCGTCTGCCAGCCCTGACGCCCGATCCGTCCGGCCATCCGCGATTCGGCAACCTGCAAATCCTTTCGGTGCTGGGCGAGGGCACCGCCTCGGTGGTGTACAAGGCGCACGACCCCGAACTCGACCGCCAGGTGGCGCTGAAGGTGCTGCGCCCCGATGTGGCCTCCCGCCCGGGCATGGCCGAGAGTTTCCTGCGCGAGGCCCGGGCCCTTGCCGGGGTACGCAACCCGCACCTGGTCTCGCTGCACAAATACAGCCGCCATCCGGCGCCCCACCTGGAGATGGAGCTGCTCAAGGGGCGCACCCTGGCCGAAGCGCTTGCCGACGGCCCGGTGCCGCCCGAGCGCGCCATGCGCCTGACCGGCGAGATCGCCCAGGGCCTGTCGCGCCTGCACGCCGCCGGGTTGGTCCACCGCGATGTGAAGCCCGCGAACATCTGGCTCGACAGCGACACCCCCGGCGACCGCGCCGTGCTGCTGGACCTTGGCCTGGTGGGTGAGGAAAACCTGCGCGCCGGCACCCGCGGCTATAACGCGCCCGAGGTGGACGAAGCCACGCCGCCCGGCCCCGAGGCGGACATCTACGCCCTGGGCCTGGTGCTGCGCGTCATGGCCATGGGGGCCGAATCCGGCCCGGGCACGCAGGGCAAGTGCCCGCCCGAATTGCAGCCGGTCATCAACGCCATGCTGCGCCTGAACCCTGCCGACCGGCCGACCGCCGCGCAGGTGGTGGAGCAGGTCGCCCAGTGGCGTCGCGCCCGCGGCGCCAACCGGCGCATGGTGGTGCGCGGCCTGGTGCTGGCCGGGGCCTCCGCGCTCGGCGCGGGGCTCTGGTGGCTGGGACGGGGTTCCGCCCCCTCGCTTCCGGTGTCGGCCAAGGCGCCTTCTCCGCCTCCGGGACTAAGGCCCACGCGCGTGGTGGACCGGGCGTTTCCCGGCCTGGTGCTGAAGTCCACCAACCGTTTCGGCGTGGTCAACGGCCGCCACGCCATGCTCACGCAGAACTATCTCGCGCTGGCGGCGACGGCGGAACAATCCGTCTTTGTCCATCGCAACGCGTTCGAGGCCGACAATTTCGGCCTGTTCGGGAACCGGGTGGTCTTCTGCTCCACCGACGGCGACCTGGTCCTGGTGGATGCCTCGGTTGACCCGCCCCGCGAGGTGGCCAGTTACAAGATTGACCAAAGGGCTGACCGCCTTGACCCGGTGCAGGGCTTCCATGTTTCACCCGGCGGAAACCTGCTAGTATTCACCTCCAAAAAGTTGCTGGTGGCGGTGCCGGTGGACGGCCGCTACCCGGACAACCTGACCCTGTTGGGCGCGACATCCACCTTCGCCAACGGCTATTCCCCCGCCCGAATGGAATGGGTCGATGGCGGGAAGGATGTCTACTCCTTCATGGAACGCGGCGGCATCACCCGCATGGGGCCTGTGATCGGCGGCGAGTCGCCACTCCAACTGGTCTG
>JAFMJU010000324.1 GCA_017853285.1 Gemmataceae bacterium | reverse complement strand
TCAGGCTGAATACCGCCGGCAGCACCAACAATGTGGAAAAGGTCGAGAAAACCAGCCCGCCGATCACCGCCCGGCCAAGCGGCGCCTGCATCTGCGATCCCTCCTCCAGGGCCAATGCCATTGGCAGCATCCCGATGGTCATCGCGCAGGCGGTCATGATGATCGGCCTCAACCGCCCGGCGGCACCCTTCACCGCCGCCTCCCGCACAGCCATTCCCTCCAGCCAGCGGTCATTCATGAAGGTCACCATCATCACCGAGTTCGATACCGAAACCCCGATGCACATGATCGACCCCATGAAGGATTCGATGTTCAAGGTGGTGTGCGTCAGCACCAGCGCCAGCACCACACCCGAGATCACGCCAGGAACCGCCGCGATCGAAGTCAACGCCAGCCGGGGCGCCTGGAAGTAGGCCGTCAACAGCACCAAGATCACCGCCACAGCGATCCCCAAACCGATTCCGAGCGACCGGAACATGTCGTTCATCGTGCCGGTCTGGCCGCGGGTCATCAAACGCACCCCCTTGGGGGGCTGCCCGGCATCTGCCACAGCTTTTTCCACCAGCCGCGAGGCGGTTCCTAGGTCCGCTCCCTCCAGATTGGCCGATATGCTGATGTACCGCTGCGACGAGGTCCGGTCGATCTGTCCGGGAATCACCCCTGCCTTCACATCCGCCACATCCCGCACCATCAGATTCAAAACCGGATTCACCATCCTCAGCGGCAGATTCTCCACATCCAGGGTCGAAGTCATCCGCTGAGTGGGCACCAGCACCTCCACCTGGTAATCAAAACCGGTCTTCTGGTCTTGCCAGTAATTCAGGGCCACATAACGGCTCGAATTCGTCGCCACCAGCACCGAGTCGCCGATGTTCTGCACATCCACACCCGAAAGACCGGCCTTCTCCCGGTTGATGGTCACATCCACGGACGGGTAATCCAGGGTCTGGTGGAACTGCACATCCCGCAGGCAGCCGATCTTCGCCATGTTGTCGCGGATTCGGGTCGCGTGCTCCCGCACATCCGCCAGGTTCGGTCCATACACCACAATCTCAAGCGGCGTCGGTGAGCCGAAGCTCATCACATTGCTGACCATGTCTCCCGGTTCGAATCCGAAGCTGATCTCTTTCGACCGCGCGTCCGCCTCCGCCTTCGGCACACCCCGCGACACCATCACACCGGCCAGCCACGGGGCGATCTCCTCCGGCAACTTTTTCCGCATTTTCTCGCGGAATTCATCCAGCTCAATCCCGCTCCCCTCCCTGAAGGCCACACGCAGCATGCCGTCATCCGGGCCCCGCATCAGCAGGATCATGTTGTTCAAACCGAAATAGGGCGCGATTTGCCCGGCGAAACCGATGCTGATGTCAATCTGGTCCTTCCCCGCCTCGCGCTCGATGATCTCCAGCGCCTTCTGCCCCATCTGCCGGGTCACCTCGAAGTTGGTCCCCGGCGGCGGCCGGAACCTCAGCACAAACTGCCCCGAATCGATCTGCGGAAAAAGCTCGGTCCCAAGCCGTGAGCCCGCCGCCACCAGGATCAGCGTCACCACACCCAGGTAGGCGGGTACCACCAGGTACCGCAAGGCAACCACCCCGCCCACAAATCGCTCGTAGGCGGCCTCAACCTTGTCAAACAGTCCCTTCTTGCCGACATGTTCGGGATTCAGCTTCAAAAGCCACACCGCCATCACCGGCACAAAGGTGCTCGAGAGCAGGTACGAGCTGATCATCGCGAAACCCACCCCCAGCGCCAGCGGCATGAACAGCGCCCGCAGCGGGTCTTCCATGATGAACGCGGGGATGAATACCGACAAAATACAGGCAAGGGCCAGAAGCCGCGCCACCGCGGTGATGCTGTTGCCCCGCCGAACCGCCCGGGCAAGCGTCGCACCCCCGTGGAATTGCGCGTGGATGTTCTCCACCTCCACGGTCGCCTCATCCACCAGAATGCCGATCGCCAGCGCCAGACCGCCCAGCGACATGATGTTGATGCTGTTGCCGGTGACGTACAGGCCGAACAGCGACCCCATCAGCGCCAGCGGGATGTTCGAAACCACCACGATCACGCTGCGCCAGTCTCCCAGAAACAGCATGATCATCAGCCCGGTCAACGCCGCCCCGATGATCCCCTCCGTACCCACGCTCTTGATGGCCGTCACCACGGTGGGCGACTCATCAAACTCGAAATTGATCCTCACATCCTTGGGAAGCACATCCCGGAAAGCCGGCATCGCGGCGTGGATGTTCGCCACCACATCCAGCGTGCTGGCGGTGTCCTTCTTCAGGATGGGCAGGTAAACCGACTTGCGGCCGTTCACCAGCGCGTAGCCATAGTTCACATCCGTCGAATCCGAGATGGTCGCCACATCCCGGATATACACATTCGCCCCCAGCTTCAGGGGTATTTCCCCCATCTCCTGGATGTTCTTCACCAGCGCGTTGGTGGGTACCAGCGGCATCAGGTCCCGCATGTACAGGTTGCCCGCCGGAATCACCACATTGCCGCGCATCAGCGCCTGCACCACATCCTGCGGATTCAGGTTGTAGTTCCGCAGTTTGTCCGGGTCCACATTCACCAAAATCGAGCGGACATTCGGCCCGAACGGCGGTGTGCCGATGGTCCCCGGAACATTCTTCTGCACCAGCGGACGGATATAGTTGTTGGCCAGGTCACCCACCTTGCCCAGCGGCGTCGACTCGCTCTCCAGCACCAGATAACCCACAGGCACGCTGCCCTCGTCCATCCGGATCACCAGCGGCGGAAGCGTTCCGATCGGCATCTGCGACATGGCCCGGGCCGCGCAGGCGCTCACCTGCGCCATCGCCAAACCCATGTCCGTCCCAGGGAAAAACGAAAGCTTCACCATCGCCACCTGCTGGATGGAGTGCGACTCCACCTGCGAGACACCGTCCACATACTGGAACATCAGCTCGAATTGGTTGACGATCAGTCCCTCCATTTGGGAGGGGCTCATGCCGCCATACTGCAGGTACACGTAAATGCGCGGCAGGTTCAGCGGGGGAAATATGTCCACCCGCATCTTGGAAAGCGCCAGGCTACCCCCGCCGATCAGCGCCACCACCAGCATCATCATGGTGATGGGGTGCCGCATGGCGAAAATGATCGGATTCATGGGCGGAACCTTCCCCCGGCACTGATTGGTCAACCCGCATTAAATCAGGCTTTTGCCCAACTGGATTCCCGGCGCTCCGGGCCACCCCCCGTCAATCCAGGCAAGGGGATCGGTTCTTTCCGGTTATTCCGGTTGAAAGGTCGAACACCCGTTACCATGGGGCTGGTGCGCCACCTACGGGAAAATACCCCGGCAACCGTCGCGAGACACGCCCCATGCCCCAACCCTTCCTGGTGGTGGATGCCTTCACCAGCCAGCCGTTCCATGGTAACCCTGCCGCCGTTGTCCCGCTCGACCGCTGGCCATCCGATGTATGGCTGCAAAATGTCGCCATGGAAATGAACCATGCCGAAACAGCCTTCCTGGTCCCAACCGATTCCGGTAGCCACCTGCGCTGGTTCACACCCGCAGTCGAGGTGGATCTCTGCGGCCATGCCACCCTCGCCGCCGCCAAGGCCCTCGACCATCTGAACCTTTGGCCCGCCAATGGCCCGGTCCGGTTCCAGACCCGAAGCGGCGAATTGCGGGTCAACAGGCAAGGATCACAATTCGAACTCGATTTCCCGGTGCTCCCACAAGCCCCGTGCCCCGCCCCGCCAAACTTGATCCAGGCGCTCGCAACCACACCAACCCATGTCGGCAAGAACAGCATGGACTACCTGGTCGAATTGCCCAACGAACAGGCCTTGCGCGACTTGCGACCTGACCTCAAGCTGCTGGGCACCATCCCATGCCGCGGAGTGATTGCCACCGCCGCATCCGACAACCCGGATTTTGATTGCGTCTCCCGCTTCTTCGCCCCCGCCGTGGGAGTCGATGAGGATCCGGTCACGGGTTCGGCCCATTGCTGCCTGGCGGAATACTGGTCTAAAAAAACCGGAAAACAGGCTTTGGTTGGCTACCAGGCCTCCCGTCGGGGCGGTATCGTCACCATGCGCCTGGCACAAAACCGCGTGATCCTCGGGGGTCAGGCGGTGGTGGTCAGTGAAGGGAAATTACTGGTGGACCCGCAATGAGCACCTTTTCGGGTGACCCTGCCTACATGGGCGCCATGCAGCGCGACGATGAATCCTTTCCCGTGGACCGGTTGATCACCCTCTACGAGCAAGGCGTCGCCAAACTGGCCAAGGCGGTTGAAGGTATCACACAGGAGCATGCGCGCCTGCGCCCCGTCCAGGGAAAATGGAGCCCCCTGGAACTGGTTGCCCACCTGGCGGGGGCCGAGATTTTTTTCACCGAGCGCATGGAGCGAACGATCGCCCTCGACAAACCACTGCTCATGGGCGTGGATGAGCGGCATTACCCCGAACGCATCGGCTACCAGGATCTGGTGCTCTCTGAGGAGCTGGCCCTTTTCAGCGCCCTCCGCACGCACATGGCGCGTGTTCTCCGCCGACAACCGGCTCCTTCCTGGCGGCGCGTCGCCATCCACACTGAAACCGGCGCGGTTTCCCTGCGCCAGTTGCTGCTCCAACCCATCCGCCACCTGGACCACCATCTGGCGTTTCTGCACGAAAAGCGCAGGGCACTGGGCCTACCCAACTGAGGCTCCGTCTTCCCCTCCTTCCCTGGGTGCCGAAAACAGGTCCGGTTGCATCGCTTGGCG
>JAFMJU010000323.1 GCA_017853285.1 Gemmataceae bacterium | reverse complement strand
CTCCAATGCCTTGGAGGCGCTTTCTGGCCTTTCCTCAGGCGACTTGGCAAGCAAAGATTCAACCAATCGCACCAATGCCAAGGGAAGGTCTTTCCTGACCAGCGATAGGCTAGGCAATACATCATGGGCCACAGCGTTCATCGAAGCCACGGCGCTTTCACGCGCAAACGGATTGGCCCCCGCAAGCATCTCATAGATAACCACGCCAAGACTGAACAAGTCACTCCGTGCGTCAGCGACTTTCCCGGCCGCCTGCTCCGGGGCCATGTAGGCGGGTGTTCCCAAAATGCCCCCCGACAGGGTACTTCTGTCCTCAGCGGTTGGCCCCCTTGTCAGCCCGAAATCCAAAACTTTGATCCGGGAGGCGTCTTTCTCAACCCAAAGATTGGCAGGCTTGATATCCCGATGCACCATCTGGCTCTGGTGGATCGCGATGAGACCGCGAAGGGTATCCTTTGCAACTTTGATGGCCACGGCGGGGGCAACCCGCTTTCCCTGACGCCTCAGCCAGACATCCAAAGGGGCACCATCCAGGCATTCCATGACCAAGTAGGGGACCAGGGAAGTCTCACCCGCCTGGTAAATGGTGACAACATGCTCGCTCTTCAAAGAAGCCAGCAAACGCGATTCCCTCAGAAATCGCCTTCTCGCGGCTGGTTCACTTGCCGCATCGGGACGAATCACCTTGATAGCTACAGCCCTACCCAGGTTTTTGTCGATTCCCCGGAACACATATCCCATGGCCCCGCGGCCCATCAGGGAGACCACCCTATGGCCCCCCAATGAGCCTAGGTCATCCGAATGGATAGCCGCCTCAAGAAAGGGATACTTGGGCTGGGGCGGAAAAACCTCGGTCTCTTGAGTATGAAGGAGGTCAGAATCAGTATCTGTCCCGGCAGGAGCCAATAGACCGTTGGGTGTCAGGGGCTCTTTGACAGGAATGGATACTTTTTGTGCATCGGCCACCTGGCCACCTGCATGGTCACCCTCTCGCCTCCCATGGCGCAATTTTTTCTCGACCGCTGCAATCGTGTTGAAAGCCAGTCTGGCATCGGCCGGTCGTTTTTCGCGGTCTTTGGAAAGGAGCGAATGGATGAGGTCCTCCAATTCAGCCGGAATGTCAGGGCGGCAAAAATGGAGAAGGGTTGGTTCCTCGGTGACAAGGGCTGTTATGGATGCCAGCGAGTTTTCCTTCTGGAAAGGATTGCATCCCGCAAGCAACTGGTAAAGCACAACTCCCAGGCTGAAAAGGTCGCTCCGACTATCCAGCTCCTCCCCTTCGGACTGCTCGGGAGACATGTAGGCTGGTGTGCCCAAAGTACCGTTTTGGGTGATGCTTTCTTCCCCGGTAGATTGCCGGGCCATACCAAGGTCCAGCACTCGAACTTTGCTGGATTGACGGTCGATCCAAAGGTTGGACGGTTTGATATCCCGGTGAATGATTCCCTTGGCATGAATTGCTGCCAAGCCTCGGAGAACGTCGCGGGCAATCTTGCAGGTGGTGGTGTAGGTGACCGGTTTTCGTTGACGGACCATCCAGGAATCGAGGGAAGATCCCTCCAGCAGTTCCATCACGATATAGGGAAATCCGTCTGACTCACCCACCCGGTGAATTCGGATCACATGATCGCTTTGCAGGGCACTCAGAATTCGGCCTTCACGCAAAAACCGGGCCCGAATTTGCGGGTCACCGGCATGTTCAGGGCGTATCAGCTTCACCGCAACCGATTGCCCGAGCAGGGGGTCCTCGGCTCGGAACACCTCGGCCATACCACCGCGACCCAGAATCCCCGTGATGCGCATCCCGTCCAATGACCCGAGGTCCCCAGCTTGCAAGGGAGGACCGAGCGCTAGTGTCGGTTGGTTTTGCGGGCTCATGGCATTGCTGGGGACGGCGCTTCCATTTCTGGTGATATCACTGAGACTCAGTCTAGCAAAGCCTTTCTATCGATTTTCCGATTATTTTTCGCATTCTGTCGCCACCAAATCCCACTGGTGATTTCACAAGGAGCAAAGCGAAGGCTTGGTCAGGGTATTTGGAGTCCGAAGGATGGTCCCAACAAAAGAAGACAACCTGCTGGATGGTTTTGTGAATGAGCAGTCGCCGGGTGTTGGCAGACATTCCACAGATCAGCGATTGAAGGATTTTCAGGCCATTTTGGGCCCGGCCCTACGCAAGGGTGACCTAGGGTCCTTGGATGGCTATAGGGTCAAGAAACTGCTGGGTATGGGGGGTATGGGATGTGTCTTTTTGGGGGAAGACACCCGATTGTCCAGGGAAGTTGCCCTGAAAGTGATGCGCCCGGGGGAAGTCAGCAAGCATGCAGCCCTGGACCGATTCATGCTGGAAGGACGTGCCGCGGCTTCCATCAAGAACGATCATGTGGTGACCATCCATCAGGTGGGGGATGCTCGCGGGGTCGTCTACATGGCCATGGAGCTGCTCCGGGGTACTCCTCTGGACAAATGGCTGGAAAAGCAGGCTTCTAACGGAGGTGTACAGGCTCTGAATGCGTGTAGGATCGCGCGGGACACTCTCAAAGGTTTGGCCGCAGCCCACGAGGTCGGGTTGGTCCACCGCGATATCAAGCCCTCCAATCTCTGGCTGGAGGAGGGCACCGGTCGTGTCAAAATACTAGATTTTGGTCTGACCAGGGCCAACCAGCATGACGGAACGCTCACTCAGGAAGGAATGTTGGTGGGGACACCCGCCTACATGTCGCCCGAACAGGCTTTGGGAAAACTGGTTACCCCCCGGTCAGACCTCTTTAGCCTTGGCACGGTGCTCTATCAGGCATTAGGAGGTGAGAACCCGTTTCTGCGCGACAGTGTGGCGGCCACTCTGGGTGCGATTGTCAACAAGGCCCAGGCCCGTCTGGTGGCAAAGCGGCCGCATGTGCCTGCCGAGCTTTCGGCATTTGTCGACCGGCTACTGGCCAAGAACCCCAATAACCGCCCAGCCTCAGCGGCCCTTGCCCTTCGCGAACTTCAGGAAGTGGACCGGCTGGTTCGGATCACCTCGGTTTCCACCCAAGGTAGTCGGCAACCTGCAACTACCAACAGTCCAATCAAAGGAATGGTTCCTCAATCCAAAGCCCCAACTACCAACACTGCTGACCCGGGATTCCAGCCAATGGAATATGGCCCTGACGGGTCGGAAAGAGTGCCTGAAAAGGGGACAACCTGGACCACCGGTCGCAAAGTGGCAATTGCCGCAGGGTGCGGGGCGGTCCTTTCGCTGGGACTGTTTTTGACGGGGCGTGGAAACAGGCAACCCGCCTCACCTCCAGCCGCAAATCAAGCGGAAAAGGATGCCAGCCCCAACCCGGCAGCCATTCAACCCGTTTCAAGCAATCAGTCAGGGGAAAACTTTCCTGGGCTCAATAAAGAACCCGCCCCAAGCTTCCAAAGCAAGCCGCTCGAACCACGTCTCACGCCTCTTCAGGCGGGTACCTTGTTGCAGCGGGTGCATTTGGATAATTTCCGCCACCAAAACCCGGGAATCACTTTAAAGTGCACTTGGAACGATCGCCAAGAGGTGGAAACTCTCAGGCTTTCTGGTGCCTTCCCAAGGAATTTGGAGGCCCTGGCCAACCTCACTTCACTAAGGGAAATTAGCGCGGAACCGGCTTCGGACAGAGACCCAGTCCTGAACCTATCCCAACTTAAAGAGCTGTCCTTGGAGCGCCTTCGACTCCCCGGAAGGCGGGTCAGCGGTTTACAAGACCTGGCCGGCCAAAAACTGGTGGAATTAGAAGCAGCATTAGGCTCCGAAGGAGAAAAGTTAGCCTGGATAAACCTGGCATCCCTCCGAAGCCTAAACGGGAAAACCCACATTTCTCAATCAGGAAAATCTGGGGAATCAAATCTGCCGGTTCCCGCAAATTCCTTGGTTAAGCAGGAGCCTATAGCAAAAACCAGTTCTGAAAAACCCTCTAATGGAACGGGGTTAACTACCAACCTGCAGCAAAATAGCCCTCCGCAATTACCCAGCGGATCGGGCCAAAAAACCGCTGCTGGACCTGCTCAGCAATCTTCAGGCCCCCCAGGAAAAAATCCCACCCAGTCAGCAAAGAAAAAGCCCGCGCCGCCCCCGCGGGGAGTGGCTTGGATAAACGACCGCATGGTCGATTTGGCCGAGCAAAAAGGACGGGGTACTTCTTGGAAGGACACCCCCCTTCCACCGGCAATTCTTCGTGGTTTACGGTTCGGTAACGACCGCCAGCCCCCTGGCGCAGGTTATGAGGTAGCCACGACTACCCAGGGTGGACGGAAATGCCTGTGGCCAGAGGAGCTGGATGGGCCAGCCTACCGCCAGGTTCGCGACGGCTTGGAAAGGGAGCACCGGTTGGGTTGGATCGCTGTATCCAAGGGCAAATCCCCCCGGGCCCACGCTGAGGCGGGAAGGAACTTCGTTGCAAGTGCCCAACAATGTCTGGCTAGGGACGCAGGGCTGGTCACCCCCGACGAATATTGTCGGGCAAAGCGATTCCTCAGTGGTATGGAGCAAGAATTCAAGGCCATGGCGGGTGAAAACCCCAATATCGTCTTGGCAGGGCAATGGATACCAAACCCCGATTCTGTAAAAACCATCGGCCAATTGGCCACTTTCATGGCGGACCGGTCCATCAGTCTGGCGGACACCCCGGAAGGGTCCAGGCGGTCTCTCGATGACCTGGTCCACCTGATCGACGGTATGGCGAAAACCAATCCAGGACTTTTCCGTCAGCTCGCCGCCGTGTCGTCCGCAACC
>JAFMJU010000322.1 GCA_017853285.1 Gemmataceae bacterium | reverse complement strand
ATCCCCAGGGAGTTGGCAACGAAGGTCAGGAATGCCCTGCGCGACGGTCGCCGGGAAGGTGACTCCCAGGATTTGACCACAACCGACACGGTTCTTCCCGAAACCCGTAAAGTGGATCAAGTTGGTCTAATGCTGCTTCCCGCCAACCAGTTGAAAGTTGTTGCCCTCTCCTTGATGGGCTTTTTCCTGGTCTGGCGTTTGGTCAATGTGCCCGCTTTCGCGGATTTCCTCATTGCCACCGACTCCGAGATGAGCAAGGTGAGCTGGCCCCCTTTCAAAAAGCTTTGGCGGGACACCCTGGTGGTTGTTGCCGGCATGTTTCTCATGGGCGGCATGATCATGGCCATCGACTGGGTTTGGAGAGGTGTTCTCACCACCATCAGCGTGCTGCAATTCCCCGCCACCCCGGATGACAAGAATCGCAGCGAGGATCTGAAACCCTGGCCCGCCGCCCGTGAAACCGCGGCCGCTGCCGCAACCGCGGAGCAGAAAAAATGACCATGCCAGAGGAACTCGAACAGGCTTCCGGTAATTCCCCGGAGCATGACACCGTTGAAACGGCCCCGGTCATCTCGTCGGCTGTCCCGACAGATCCGTCGGTGAAGCCGAATCTCCGTTGGTATGTCGTGAAAGTCACGGCGGGCCGCGAGGAGAGCATCAAGGAATCGATCGAGAGGCGTGTCCGGATCGAAGGGCTTGAGCCCTTTTTCGGGCAGATTTACATTCCAGTCGAGACCTACTCCGAGCGCGGCAGGAACAACAAGACCATCACCAAAAAACGGAAGCTTTACCCTGGCTACGTGATGGCCGAGGTGGAATTCAACGACCAGATGCTTTACCTCTTCCGGGAAACCACCGGCGTGGGTGATTTCGTCGGTGGTGGCGCGAATCGCGCCCCCCAACCGATGGAGGAAGAGGAAGTGCGCCGCATGCTTCGCGCGAAGGGGGAAACCGTGGTGACCACGGTTACCGCCAAGCCGAAGTTTGATGTGGGTGACCGGGTCAAGGTGAAGGATGGCCCATTTACCGGCATGGACGGGGAAGTCAAGGAAATCCTTGAACAAGTCGGCCGTGTTCGGGTCGAGGTGACCATCATTGGCCGGTCGCTTCCCGTTGAGCTGGAATACTGGCAGGTCGAGGTGATCTGACGGGTTGCCTGGGCGATTCTCTCCGGCAAGATTCGGATGGGATATCCCTCGGGCTTTTTGAAAACTGATTGGACTGATTTAATCGCGTTAACATTGGACGGACAGGTGCCATGGCGAAACAAGTGACAGGAATGATCAAGCTGCAGTGCCCGGGTGGCGCGGCGACCCCGGCTCCTCCCGTGGGCCCCGCCCTTGGCCAGCATGGCGTGAACATTGGCAAGTTTGTCAAGGACTTCAACGACAAGACCGCCGACCGAAAGGGCCTCACCCTGCCTGTCGTGATCACGGTCTATTCCGACCGTAGCTTCGAATTTGTGGTCAAGAGCCCTCCCGCGGCGGTTCTGCTGAAGATTGCCGCGAAGATCCCACACGAGAAGAAAAAGGGCAAGGAAGTGATTCCGGCCGAGGCCAAAAAGGGCGGCAAATACAAGAATCACAAGGTCACCAAGGATCAGGTCCGCAAGATCGCCCAGGACAAGCTGGTCGATTTGAACGCCCGCGATGTGGACCACGCCATGCGCATCATCGAAGGCACCGCACGCAGCATGGGTCTGCGTGTGGAAGGCTAACCTCCTGCCCGCGGGTGGGCCCCGGGCCAATTGACGGAAAAATCGAATAGCTTCTGTTTTTAAGCGAGAATTGACCATGGCGAAGAGCAAGGCGAATGAGGGCAATGCCGCCGAGGCCGCCCCCCAGAAGACCGAGGCACCCGTCCAGCAAGCCGCGGCCCCCGCATCGGCTTCTGCTGAGGCTCCCGCCGGCAAGAAGAGGGGTCGGCAGCCCGGCCATCCTCCTCGTCGCGGCAAGAAGCTCCGCACCCTTCTGGCAAACCAGAAAAACAAGCTGGCAAAGGAAGGCACCCAGACCCTGAAGAAGGCGATCGCCACGCTGAAGCAGGTCAAGCGGGCCAAATTCAACGAGACGGTGGAAGTCCACATGTCACTTGGCGTGGACACCACCCAGGCCGATCAATTGATCCGTGGCAGCGTCGCCCTGCCCCACGGCATTGGCAAGACGGTGCGGGTCGCGGTGTTCTGCCAGGGTGAAAACCAGAATGTTGCCAAGAAGGCCGGCGCTGACATTGTGGGTGGCGACGAGTTGATCAAGAAAGTCCAGGATGAGAACTGGATGGACTTCGATGTGGCCCTCGCAACCCAGGACATGATGGCCAAGGTGATCCGCTTGGGAAAAGTGCTTGGGCCCCGTGGCCTGATGCCCACCCCGAAGGCCGGCACCGTGATCCCCAATGGCGGGGATGTCGCCGCCGCCGTGAACGACTTCAAGGCGGGCAAAGTAGAATACCGGACTGACAAAGGCGGAAATATCCACGCCGGTGTCGGCAAGATCGACTTCGAGGATGAGAAGCTGGCCGAAAACATCACGGTTTTCGTCAACCAGATCCGCAACGCCAAGCCGGCCGGGGTCAAGGGCAACTATGTCCTGTCGATCACTGTGGCGGGAACCATGACGCCTGGAATTCCCGTCAGCGTCTGATCGGACGCCATAAAACAAAGCCGCACACAGGGGAACAATAATGAGCAAGTATGTGAAGGGTATGGAGATCGAGACGCTCCGGAAGGAATTTTCCGGGGTGAAGGATCTGGTTGTTCTGGGTGTCGAAAAACTCACCTGCGAGGGTAATCACTCGCTGCGGTCCAGCCTGCGCAAGAAAAAGATCAGCCTGCGCATGGTGAAGAACTCCTTCGCCCGCAAGGTTTTCTCCGAAATGGGGATCAACGCGGGCCAGGATTCGAAGTATTTCTCAGGCATGACGATGGTGGCTTATGGCGCCTCCAGCGTTTCCGAGCTCTGTCGCGAGCTGGACGGCGAACTGCAGACCTCGAAGAACAAGGCGCTATACAAGGACACGGTCAAGGTGAAGGGCGCCATCGTCGATGGCCAGTCGCTGGCCTTTGACATCGCCCTGAAAATGCCCACCCGCGAAGAGGCGATCGCCAAGGTGGCTGGCCAGATTTTGGCTCCTGCGGCCCGCGTGGCCCAGTTGATCACCTCACCCGGCTCCACGGTTGCCGGCCAAATCAAGCAGATCGGGGAAAAATCGGAGGCGCCGGCCGCCTGACCGAGGGGTCGGCCCCCCATTTGCGTCAAGTGTCTATTACGCACGGTTCTTGGTTCGGGAACTCCCGCCGCTTCAACGGGTGTTCTCTTTTAGGGAAGGATAAGTATCATGAGCGAGCAGACCTATTCGGCTGATATCAAGGAGTTGGGCGACAAGATCGTGGCCCTGACCGTCGGCAAGGCCGTTGAGCTGGGCGACTACCTGGAGAAGGTGCACGGCATCAAGGCAGCCAGCGGTGGCGCTGTTATGATGGCCGCCCCTGCTGCCGGTGGCGCTGCCGCGGGTGGTGAGGCTCCCGCCGCCAAGACCGAGTTCACCGTGGTCCTCGACGGCGTTCCCGACGCCGCCAAGAAGATCGGCGTGATCAAGGTGGTGCGTGAAATCACCCAGCTTGGCCTGAAAGAAGCCAAGGACATGGTGGAAGGCGCCCCGAAGCCCGTCAAGGAAAACACCTCGAAGGAAGACGCCGAGGCCATCAAGAAGAAGCTCGAGGAAGCCGGCGCCAAGGTTTCCGTCAAGTAAGACGGCCTCACGGCACGCTGATTTCGTTTCCGGGATCCCCCACCCATGGGGGGTCCCGGTTTCCTTCTTGCTTGACAAGTCCGGGGGCTGTGTTTAGCCTGTGGGCATGCGACGAATCGCCGATCTGCCTCCAAGCGGACACTCCGTTGATTTCGGGGTGTGCGCCGGAGGTATGCCCGTTTTTTCGTCGCCGTGCGACCTGAATGCGAAACATCCCCTTTCGGGCAATCCCGTGCAAGTCCAATTTTCGGGCAGTTATCCCGCGCCCGGATCCGGGAAACCCTCGGGCTTCGGCCCTTATTTCCGGGCCATGGGCCCCTTGAACCTTGTCATGGATGGCAAATCACGGCGGTGGGCCAGAGCGATCACCAGGCCCGCCTTTTTTGACCACGATTCCCCGGGTTCCGGGCCTTTTTGAACCGAAAGCCTGAGTTTTCGCCGGATCGATCGCACAGCACCTTGAACGGCTCCCCCTGTGGAGCCCAGACACCTGAGAAGAGGACTCGACAACATGCCTGTCTCGGCCGACCGTATCCTGAATCCGAAGGAAGTCCTCAACTTCAGCCGCTACAGTGACACGCCGGGCAAGCCGATGCCCATCGACGCCTACCACAAGGGCGCCGACCGGGTGAACAGTGTCGACAAGGTGCCACCGCTCACCGATATTCAGCTGCGAAGCTACGAGCGTTTTCTCCAATACGGCATCCCCCTCGACAAGCGTGAGCAGGTCGGGCTGGAAGGCGTGCTGCGTGAAGTTTTCCCAATCGAGAGCTACGACAAGACAACGGTCCTGCAATTCATCCGTTACGAGTTGGGCAAGCCCCGCTTCGGCCCGGACGAGTGCCGTCAGCTTCGACTGACATACGGCCGCCCTTTCAAGGTGTACCTGCGCCTTGCCGGCGAGCAAACGGTCGAGGAGGAAGTATACCTGGGCGACATGCCCATCATGCTGGGCGGTGGTGAATTCATCATCAACGGCGCCGAGCGCGTGGTGGTGAGCCAGTTGCA
>JAFMJU010000011.1 GCA_017853285.1 Gemmataceae bacterium | reverse complement strand
AGCCCATGCCTGATCGCCTGGCGCAGTCGGAACGCAGCATGTCCCTCAGCCGTGAATTTGGGTGCCTTGCCGCCGCGAGAGGCCCCGGCGATTCCGTAGTAGCTTCCCTAAATAGTGCCCATGTGGTCCACCGGGCTAGCTTGTGGGGTTTCTGCGTGGGAGGCAGCGGCTCTGGGGCTGGCGCACCCGGCTCGCCTTGAGGTGGGTTGATTGAGGTGTGGGGTTTTGGCGGGTTGTGGGTGGCATACCCAATGGCGGTTTTCAGGCGGGTTTTTGCGGGCCCGGGTTGGCGCCTGGAGTGCGAAAGCGGAGGGGGCATCGTAGGATGGAACAACGATCCGCATTCTGGAGTTGCCGCATGGTCCCGTGCATTTTGTCCTGCAATGTAGGTTCGAGTTCGATCAAAGTGGCCTGGTTTGACCAGGGGACCACGAGTGAGCGGGGCATGGCTCGGCTGGACTGGCTGGACCCGGCGGGGCCCTCCTGGGTGGCGCGATTGGGGGACCGGGGGATCACCTGGCCGGTGGGGGCCGAGCCGGTGGCGGGGCGGGTGGACCGGGCGCTGGGGATTTTGGCGGAGGGGCTGGCGGATGTTGGGGTGGCGATCAACGGGGTGGGGCACCGGGTGGTGCATGGCGGGCCGCGGTTCACGCACACGGTGGAAGTGACCGAGGCGGTGCGGGTGGAACTGGAATCGCTGAAGGATTGGGCGCCGCTGCACAACCCGCCGGCATTGGAAGGGATCGCCGCCTGCGAGCGGGCTTTTCCGACGGCCCGGCAGTTCGCGACCTTTGACACGGCCTTCCATGCCACGCTGCCCGACCATGCGCGCACCTACGCCATCCCGTGGGATTGGACGGAGAAGCACCATCTGCGGCGGTACGGTTTCCACGGACTGAGCCATTATTGGTCGAGCCTGGCGGCGCGGGAGGCGGCGCCGCAAGCCCAGTGGCGCAAGCTGGTGGTGCTGCATCTGGGGGCGGGGTGCTCGGCGACGGCTGTGGAGGGGGGTAAATCGGTCTACACCACGATGGGCATGACCCCGCTGGAGGGATTTCCCATGGCGACCCGGAGCGGTGATCTGGACCCCGGACTGGTGTTCATGGCGGGGCGGATGCTGGGCAAGGGATTGCCGGACTTGGAAAAGGCCCTGTGGAAGGAATCGGGCTGGCAGGCGGTGTCCGGTGTGTCGGGGGACTTGCGCGCGGTGCTGCAGGCCGAGGCGCAGGGGAACGAGCGGGCCCGGTTGGCGGTGGACCTGCTGGTGCGGCATACGAGGCGGACCGTGGCGGCCTTGGCGGCGGAGCTTGGGGGATTGGGGTGCCTGGTCTTCACCGGCGGGATTGGGGAGAACAGCGCGGAGATCCGCAGGCGGGTGGTGGAGGGGCTGGATTTTCTGGGTCTGCGCTTGGATGGCCGGGCCAATGGGGCGGTGTTGCCGGGTGGGGAGGTGCCGAAGCCGCTGGTGATCTCTGCGCCGGAATCGAGCGCGGTGATTCTGGTGGTGGGGGCGCGGGAGGATTGGGTGCTGGCGCGGGAGACGGCTTGTTTGATGTGGAAGGGGGACTGTCATTCTGGCGGTTAAAAAGTTGAGACCAAAGGCCTCATTATTCCGGCTGCCATTTTGGCGGAACATTCGGTTTTTGGAGGCGTCTTTCTTGGCATGGATGTTGCTTGGATTCAGGGCATAGGGTTGAACAGGGTTGCCAAGGCGGACACAAGGTGTTCTGCCGGAAGGAGTTGCGATGAACCTGAACAAGTACACGGAAAAGGCCCAGGAAGCGTTGATGGAGAGCCAGAACCTGGCCCAGCGGAGCGGGCAGGCGGCGGTGGAGCCGGAGCATTTGCTGAAGGTGCTGGCGGAGCAGGACCCGGGGTTGGCTTTGTCGATCCTGCGGAAGGCGGGCATCGCTGTGGACGGTCTGGTGCGCCGGATCGACCAGGTGGTGGAGCAGTTGCCCAAGGTGAGCGGGGGCGGATCGGTGGGGATGACCCGCCGGTTGGGGGACCTGTGCCTGAAGGCGGAGGACGAGGCGAAGAAGTTCAAGGACGACTATGTCTCGGTGGAGCACCTGCTGCTGGCGCTGGTGGATGACGGCGGCCTGGCGGGGCGGACGCTGAAGGAATTTGGCGTCAGCCGGGACAGGCTGATGGGGGCGCTGCAGGAGGTGCGCGGCAGCCAGCGCGTGACCACGCAGAACCCCGAGGCGACCTATGAGGCGCTGGAGAAGTACGGGCGCGACCTGACCAAGAGCGCGACACTGGGCAAGCTGGACCCGGTGATCGGGCGGGACGAGGAGATCCGCCGGGTGGTGCAGGTGTTGAGCCGGCGCACCAAGAACAACCCGGTGCTGATCGGCGAGCCGGGCGTGGGCAAGACGGCCATCGCCGAGGGGCTGGCGATGCGCATCGTCCGGGGGGATGTGCCGGAGGGGCTGAAGAACAAGAAGATCGTGTCCCTGGACATGGGGGCGCTGATCGCGGGTGCGAAGTACCGCGGGGAGTTTGAGGAGCGGCTGAAGGCGGTGCTGAAGGAGGTGGCCGACAGCCAGGGTGTGATCATTTTGTTCATCGACGAGTTGCACACCGTGGTGGGGGCGGGCAAGGCGGACGGCGCCATGGACGCCGGCAACCTGCTGAAGCCGATGCTGGCGCGCGGCGAGCTGCACTGCATCGGCGCGACGACACTGGACGAGTACCGCAAGCACATCGAGAAGGACGCGGCGCTGGAGCGGCGGTTCCAGCCGGTGATCGTGGACCAGCCGAGCGTGGAGGACACGATCAGCATCCTGCGCGGGCTGCGGGAGCGGTACGAGCAGCACCACGGCGTGCGGATCCAGGACGCGGCGATGGTGTCGGCGGCGGTGCTGTCGAACCGTTACATCGCCGACCGGTTCCTGCCGGACAAGGCGATCGACCTGGTGGACGAGGCGGCGGCGAAGCTGCGCACGGAAATTGACAGCATGCCCGCGGCGCTGGACGAGTGCCTGCGGCGGCGGCGGCAGCTTGAGATCGAGCAGGTGGCGCTGAAGAAGGAGAAGGACGCGGCGAGCCAGGCGCGCCTGGAGAAACTGGAGAAGGAGCTGGCCGAGCTGAAGAACCAGTCGGACACGATGCAGGCGCAGTGGAGCGCGGAGAAGGACCAGGTGCTGAAGCTGCGCGGTTTTCGCGAGCAGATCGAGGCGACCAAGCAGGCCGTGGAGAAGGCCGAGCGTGAGTACGACCTGAACAAGGCGGCCGAGCTGAAGTACGGCAAGCTGAACGAGCTGGAGCGCCAGTTGCGGGAGGCCGAGGCGGGCCTGGCGGGCAAGCAGGGGGCCAGCCGGCTGATCAAGGAGGAGGTGGACGAGGAGGACATCGCCAGCGTGGTGAGCCGATGGACCGGCGTGCCGGTGACCCGGCTGCTGGAGGGGGAGCGGCAGAAGCTGCTCAACCTGGGCAGGGAACTGCACCACCGGGTGATCGGCCAGGACGAGGCGGTGACGGCGGTGGCCGAGGCGGTGCTGCGGGCGCGGTCGGGCCTGAAGGACCCGCAGCGGCCGGTGGGGAGCTTCATTTTCCTGGGGCCGACGGGCGTGGGCAAAACGGAGCTGGCCCGGGCGCTGGCGGAGTGCCTGTTCGACGATGAGCGGGCGCTGGTGCGCATCGACATGTCGGAGTACCAGGAGAAACACACCGTGGCGCGGCTGATCGGCGCGCCCCCGGGCTATGTGGGCTTCGAGGAGGGCGGCCAACTGACGGAGGCGGTACGGCGGCGGCCGTACGCGGTGCTGCTGTTCGACGAGATCGAGAAGGCCCACCCCGATGTGTTCAACGTGCTGCTGCAGGTGCTGGACGACGGTCGGCTGACCGACGGCCAGGGCCGGGTGGTGGACTTCAAGAACACGCTGATCATTCTGACCAGCAACATCGGCAGCCAGAAGATCCTGCAGCACAAGGGATCGTTCGTGGGCGAGGTGTACGAGCGGATGAAGGACACGGTGATGGACGAGCTGCGCAAGGGGTTCCGGCCGGAATTCCTGAACCGGATCGACGACATCATTGTCTTCCACGCGCTGGACGAGCGGCACCTGAAGGAGATCGTGGATATCCAGTTGGGCCGGCTGCGCAAGCGGTTGGGCGAGCGACGGGTGGAGCTGGAGCTGACCGACGCGGCCAAGACGCACCTGGTGAGCGAGGGGTATGATCCTGCCTATGGCGCGCGGCCGCTGAAGCGGGCGATCCAGCGCGAGGTGGAGACGCCCCTGGCCCGGAAGATTCTGGAGGGGGCGGTGCGCGACGGGCAGACGGTGGTGGTGGATTGCCCGGCGAAATCGGAGGGGCTGACCTTCTCGGCCAAGGGCGGGGAAGCGGCCGAAAGCACGGGAACCGGGCGCTGATTGGCGCGGGAGCGGGGGTGGAGTCATGACCGACTGGACCGGTGAGCAGGAGAAGCGGGAGCCGGCGCGGCAGGGTGGCGGGGGCGGGATGCCGTGGACCCAGACCGCCCTGCTGCTGTTGCTGCTGGTGATGATCGGCGTGCAGGTGGCCCCGAACCTGGGCGCGTGGACCCGGCGGCTGTTCGGCGGCCGCGACGCGGCGGTGCCCCGGGCGGTCACGGCGCGGGGCGACCTGGCCCCGGACGAGAAGGCCACCATCGAGCTGTACGAGCAGTCGCGCGAGTCGGTGGTGCATATCACCACGCTGACCGACCGGCCGACGGGCCCCTTTGGCGGTAACTTCCAGGAGGTGCCCTCGGGGACCGGGTCGGGCTTCATGTGGGACGACCGGGGCCATGTGGTGACCAATTTTCATGTGATCCAGGGGGCTAACGGCGCCGAGATCACGCTGCATGACCAGCGGTCGTTCCGGGCGACGCTGGTGGGCGCGGCGCCCGACATCGATTTGGCGGTGCTGCGGATCGACGCGCCGCTGGAGGCGCTGCACCCGATCCCGATCGGCACCTCGAACGACCTGAAGGTGGGGCAGAAGGTGTACGCCATCGGCAACCCGTTTGGGCTGGACCAGACGCTGACGACGGGCATCATCTCGGCGCTGGGACGGGAGATCGAGTCGGCGGGGCAGCAGAAGATCCGCGATGTGATCCAGACCGACGCGGCGATCAACCCCGGCAACTCGGGCGGGCCGCTGCTGGACTCGGCGGGGAGGCTGATCGGCGTGAACACGGCGATCGCCAGCCCTTCGGGCGTGTCGTCGGGGATTGGGTTCGCGATCCCTGTGGATGATGTGAACCGGGTGGTGCCGCAACTGATCAGCGAGGGGAAATTGGCCCGCCCCGTGCTCGGGGTGAGCCTGATCAACCCGGCGCTGATCCGCAACATGCCGGTGCAGGGCCTGGCGGTGGCGAATGTGACGGAGAACAGCGGGGCCATGAAGGCGGGGATACGCCCGGCCCAGACCGACCGGCGCGGGCGCCGGGTGCTGGGGGATGTGATTGTGCGGGTGGAGGGGAAACCCACCCTGACAGTGGATGACCTGTACCACATCCTGAAAAGCCGGAAATCGGGCGATGTGGTGGAGGTGGTGGTGGTGCGGGAAGACCAGGAAGTGTCGCTGCGGGTGGCGCTATCACCCAGCCCGGGGTTTTGACCCCGGGAACCATGGGAATTTGACGCGGGGTAAGTCGGCGGATGGTTGCCGGCTTACCCCCGTTCTTTGGATGGGGGCCGGATTGGCTGGATCTTGTGCAGGGGCCGGATTCCGACTGCCCTTGCACTGTTTTGGCCCTTTTTCGTATCGGCCTGCGCCATAGGTTCGCAAAAACCGGGCGGAGGGCGTGGTCATGGCTCCAAGTGTATTGCTGAAAAAGGGTTACGGTCGATTGGGCAGGGGCTGGGCGGCGTTGGTCGCCGGGTGGTCGTTGGCTTTGCCGGCTTTGGGGCAGGCGCCGGCGGAGCCTGTGGACCAAATCCGGGCGGCCCTGAAGGCCTACGACCAGACTCCGGCGGAGCGCGAGAAGGCCCTGCGGACCCAGGCGGAGCGTCTGGTGAGCCTGCAGGAGGTGCGGCAGGCCCTGGAACTGGTGGAGTGGCATTCGCCCGAGAGCGGATCTGGACTGGCCCGGGTGGACGCGCAGGTGCGCGCCGAGCTGGTGGACCGTCTGGCGGAAGGGTACCGGAAGGTTTTGGCGGGGAGCGACAAGGCGCTGAAGGGCCGTTTGCTGGAAACCCTGACGGATTGCACCAAGGGGCGATCGGGCGGGCGGGGCGTGCTGGATGCCTGCTCGCTGGTGGCGGCGGAACTGGGCACCGTGGCCCGTGGCAACGAGCCCGAGCAGGGTGTGATGGCGATCGAGCTTTTGGGCCGGGTGCCGGTGCCGGCTTCGGCTTTGGTGGGCTTGCTGGAGCCATGCCTGCTGCCGGATTCGCCACTGCGGCGGCTGGCGGTGGCGGATGCCTTGGGGGAGATGGCCCGGCGGGAAACGCAGGCGGCGAGCGGGCAGCAAGCGAATCCGGGGCGATCCCTGGAACAACTGCTGACCGTGACGAAACTGTTGGGCCGGCTGACCGTGGACGACCAGGTGCGTGTGCGGCGGGCCAGCCTGGACGCGACCCTGAACCTGGCCCAACTGGCCCATGCGGTGGCCACGGACCGGAGCCCGCTGCCCGCGGGCGAGGGTGAGCAGGCCCGGGACCTGGCGACGGGGAACGCCTCGCGCCTGACAACCACGCTGGCGGGGAAGGTGCTGGTGTGCCTGCGCGACCCGGACGCCGAGACACGGCGGAAGGCCCAGGGGTGCCTGGCGGAACTGCTGCGGGTGCGGGCCTCGCTGATGGAGAACACCCGCGCGGGTACCGACCCGATGGCGGCGATGCTGCGCCCTTGCCTTGGTACGCTGGGCGAGGCGCTGCGCGACCCGGAGGTGCGGGTGCGGCGGGCGGCGCTGGAGTGCCTGGAGATTTTGGCCGAGGAATCGGCCCCGTGCGGCTCGGCGGTGTTGGAGACGCTGGTGGACCCCGACGCCTTCGCGCGTTGGGGGGCTATCCGCGTGCTGGTGGCGCAGGGGAAGGCGGCACCGGAGGGTGCCCGGGAGCAGATCCAGGCGCGGGTGGAGGACAAGGACGCGGATGTGCGGGCCGCGGCGGAAGGGGCGTTGCGCCGGTTGCGGAAATAACACGACAGACGGAAGGTTTCACACCGTGAACCGCCGCGGTTATGCTGCCCTGTGCGGCGCCGCGGCGGCGTCGTTTCGACAGGTGGACAGCCCAGGCGGGGCGGGTGGAAGGGATTGCCATGCGACCGGACCGACGGGAAATGATCGGCCAAGCAGCCGGGGCCATGGGGGCGATGGCCGCAGGCGCCACGGCGCGGGCCACCCCGCAGGGCGTTGCCAAGCCCCTTGCGCGCGAGGGGAACGACTGGGCGGGATTTCTGGGGCCGACGGGGGACAGCGTGCTGCCGGGGCCGGAATTGCCGGTGTGGCCCAAGGAGGGCCCGGCGGTGAAGTGGGACCTGGAGCTGGGGGAAGGGTACGCGCCGCCCTCGGCCTGGCAGGGGACAGTGTATATTTACGACCGCGAGCGTAGGGAAAGCCGGTTGCGGGCCCTGGACCTGGCGACCGGCAAGACGGTGTGGAGTTTCAGCCATCCGGCCGATTACGAGGACTCGTACGGGTACGACGGGGGGCCGCGGACCTGCCCGGTGATCGCGGGGGGGCGGGTGTTTGTCTACAGCGCGGAGGGGTGGCTGCACGCCCTGAACGCACAGTCGGGCAAGATGGAATGGAAGCGCCACCTAAACAAGGAACACGGGGTTGTGCAGAACTTCTTCGGGGTGGGCAGCACGCCTGTGGCGCATGGCAAGCGGCTTCTGGTTCAGGTGGGCGGTAGCCCGCCGGGCAGCGACGCGGGGGATTTTCCGAACCTGAAGCCGAACGGCAGCGCGCTGGTGGCCCTGGACCAGGCGAGCGGGCAAACGGTGTGGAAGGCGGGGGATGACCTGGCCAGCTACGCCGGGCCGGTGGTGGCGAAACTGGGCGGGGCGGACCGGGTGCTGCTGTTCGCGCGGAGCGGGCTCTGGAGCCTGCGGGCGGAAGACGGCGGGGTGGACTGGCACCATCCGCACCGGGCTAAAAACCTGGAGAGCGTGAACGCCAGCAACCCGGTGGTGCTGCCTGAGGGGCATGTGCTGATCACGGAAACCTACGGTCCGGGGGGCACCCTCTTGAAGTGGGACCCGGTAAAGCCCAAGGTGGTTTGGACCGACGCGGACAAGGGGCGGAACAAGTCGGCGCAGGGGCACTGGAACACGCCGGTGACGGCGGGGGACCATGTGTACCTGTCGAGCGGGCGGCATGAGAGCAACGCCGAGCTGCGGGCTGTGGAATGGCGGACGGGCAAGGTGGCCTGGACCGAGCCGGGTCTGGGGCGGTGCTCGATCCTGCGGGTGGGGAACAAGCTGGTGATCCAGGCCGAGCGGGGCCCGGTGGTGCAGGCGCGGGTGAACGCCACGAAGCTGGATGTGGAGCGGGCCTTTTTGCCTGTGAACAAGGAAGGGGCCCCCCTGCTGAGGGCCCCCTGCTGGGCGGCCCCGGTGTTGACCCGGGGCCATCTGCTGTTGCGCGGCGCGGGCAGGCTGGTCTGCCTGGACGCGCTGGCCGGTTGAGCGCGGCGCGTCAGTCTTCCGCGCGGGCGAACCGGATGCCTATGGGAGAATCGCGGCCCACGCCGGTGTAGGTGTGGATGACCCGCATGACGCGCCATTCCTTGGCGCGGTAGTCCCACCGCGCCCAGGCCATGGTGCGGAAGACGCGCAGCACATCATCGGGATTCTCGTAGATGCGGTTGGTGCCGCCGGGCATGTAGAAGGTGCGGCTACCCACCTTGTAGCGCAGCACGGCCTCGTAGTAGTTGGCGCCGCCGGTGCCGCCCATGAAGCCGTAGCGGGTGTTGCGGTCGTCGAACAGGAAGACCTGCCAGGTGTCGCCCAGCACGCTCTGGGTGTAGGCCGGTTCGGCCAGGCTTCCCTCGATGGCCCTGGCGGGGTTGTTGGGGCTTGCGGTGAAGGTGGTGAGATCGAAATCGCCGGGGTGGCCGACCATCTCCAGCACGAGGATGGAGTTGTTGATGATGGAGAAGCAGCTACATCCCGGTGGACGCATCGACCAGGTCTCGGAGATGCGCCAGGCGTCCTCGGGCTCGTAGTGGCGGATGGCGAGGTAGTGCTTGCCCTGCATGCGAACGACATCACCGGCCAGCGCCAGCGGGTGGGCCTTGCGGCCCATGTTGTCCTCTGCGGTGGAGTAGACATTGACGGCGTAGTCGAGGCGGCGGGGGGTGGGCTTGGCCTTGACCTCGGTGGCGTTGCGGGGGGCTCCCTTCAGCACCCAGCAGGTGAGGGGTGAGGTGCGGCCGAGGAATTCGACGGTGGGCTGTCGGACGCCGGGTTCCCGGACCTCGGCGTACCAGTCGATGACATTGTTGATCTTGCGCACGCCGGAGCCGATGGGGTTGATGCCCGTGACCAGGGCCTTCTGCACGCCGTTGGGATCGGTGCCGGTCCACGAGATGGGGACCACCAGCTCGCCGAGCATGTTGAAACCGGGCTCTGTGCTCATGCCGCGCAGGCGCACCACGGAGCCGGGGGCGATGCTGCGGATATCGACCTCGACCTCGGCCTTCAGGACGGCGCTATCGCCATCGTGGCTGAAGGGCTTGGAGGTGGTGGTGGTCCATTCGGGGCCGGTCCAGGGATCACCGGGCTCGGTGATGCTGGGGCCGTCCCGGTGCATCGTGCCGTGCTCGCTGACGACATCCACGGAGCGGATGTTCAGGCCGACCTCCAAGGTGCATGGCGAGACCTTCGGACTGTCGCCTGCGGCCAAGCCCAGGACGATGGACATCCATATCCCCATGGCGCACGAACCCCTGTAGACCAAAAAAGCGGAATCGTTGGAAGTGAATTCGGCAGGCCATGAACAGGCCATGCGCAAGGTTGTGCCCACGCCATGCGAGTTTCCGGCGGGGAGCCCACACCCTCGGAGCAAGTTGCCACACCGTTACAAACGGACCAGGGATATCGGCTGGACTGAAAAAAGGTAAAAGATCGGCGACGGGGGAAAAGGGCTGTTTTCGTTCAGGCTGCAGCGGTGGGGACGGTTTGGGGGAGCGCGGGCGAGGAAAAATCAGCGGGCCTGAAAAAATGGCTCAAGTGGGCCGGGGCGTGCCGTTGGGGGGGTCAATCGGCCGCGGCGAGGAGCTTGTCCCCCAGGGCCTGGAACAGCTTGAAGAGTTTGGGATCGAACTGGCGCCCGGCGTGCTTTTCCATCTCGGCCATAGCTTCGCGCAGACCCAGAGGCTGACGGTAGGGGCGTTTGCTGGTGAGGGCGTCGAACACATCGGCCAGGGCGAGGATACGGGCCTGAAGGGGAATTTGCTCCCCCTTCAGGCCATCGGGGTAGCCGGAGCCGTCCCACCACTCGTGGTGGGAACGGGCCAGGCAGGCGGTGCGGCTGAGGGAGGGGATGGTGGCGAGGATGTCGGCGCCGAAGCGGGCGTGTTTGCGCATCTGGGTGACCTCGTCCGGGGTGAGGGGGCCGGTCTTCCGCAGGATGTTGTCGGGTATGCCGATCTTGCCGATGTCGTGCAGGGGGGCGCCGAGGCGGAGCCATTCCCTCTCGTCGGGATGGAGGTTGGCGGCCTCGGCCAGGAGCATGGCGTAGCGGGTGACCCGGCGGGTGTGGCCGCCGGTGTATTCATCCCGCAGTTCCAGGACCTGGCCAAGCACGGTGATGGTCTCCTGAAACATCTGGCGCTGGGCCTGCAGGAGTTGGGCGGCTTCGATACCCGCGGAGACCTGGGCGGCCAGGGCATCGGCCAGTTCGAGCTGGCCCTTGGTGAAGGGGGGTTGGAGGCTGGAACGGTCGAGGTGGAGGACGCCAAGGACCCGCCGCGGTGTGCGCAGCAGTGCGCAGATGACCGAGGCCATGTTCCCCTCGTGGATGCTGGGGGCCGCGTTGAGGGCGGGGTCATTGCTGACGGACTGGCACAGGATGGACTTGCGGCCCTCGTAGACGCGTTCGGCCAGGCTTTTGCTGAAGTTGGAGGCACCGGAGGCGAAATCGGAGCGGAAAGTGTCGCCCTCGACCACGGCGCGGACACGGAGTGAGCCATCGGGCTGGGAAAGGACGATGGCGCCGCGCTGGGCCTTGAGGACCTGCACGGCTTCCTCGAGGATGCTGCGGAGGAGGTCTTGCTCGCGCTCGACGAACATCAGGTGGCGGCTGGACTGGAGCAGTGCCATCAGCGCCTGGGAAGACTGGAGGTCGGCCTTGTCGGCCTGCTGGGGGTCCGCGAGGGGGGCAATCAGGGCGTGACTCCAGCTGCTATCGCTGGAGGCTTCGAGGCGAAGCTCGAGGCCACTGTCCATCTTGATGGGTTGATTGATGTGGAAAGAGCTATCATTTTGAGCTTGTAGAAGCTTTTGGATAGCGCCTTCATCCACGGGGTTGGCGGTGGGGGCGTGGTTGGGGTGGTCGATGCCCTCGACCAGGAGGGCGACATCCCCGAATTGCATGAGATCGCGGACCCGGAGGGGCCACTGGCCCGGGCCCATGGGGGTGCCGTTGAGGAAGGAGCCGTTGGTGCTACCCAGATCCCGCAGTTTCCAGCCGGTGGGGGACAGTTCGAGTTCGGCGTGGGTGCGGCTGACCGAAGGATCATCCAGGCAGACCTCGAGGTGGTCCATACGGCCGACCCGGGAGGTTCCCTGCAACTGCCAGGACCGCCCCTTGACCGGGCCGTTGATTCCGTGCAACCAAAGCATTCGCTATCCCCAACAGGCCGGAACGCCCAATGGCGACTGGCATGGATTACCGGGCGGTCTAGAATGACATGAAAGCCAGCATACCGCCAAGAGGCGTGTGTTTGGCTGGCGGTTGTTTTTTTGCCGGTGCAGGGCTCGCTGTCCTTGTGAGGGTTGGAACATGATTCGCACCTGGATGCCCCATGGACTGTTGGCGCTGGTTCTGGCCGGAGTGGGGCTGGGTACCGTGGTGAGCCAGGACACCGCCAAGGTGGCCGGGCCCTGGAGTGAACTGGAAGGGGAATGGGCGATTGTGAAAGCCCGCAAGGGGAACAAGGACGCCGACCCGGCCCAGGTGGCCCAGACCAAGGTGGTGGTGCGGGAAAAATCACTGCAGGTGGTGGAGCCCAACTACACCGAGGCGGTGGAGGTGGTGCGTGTGGCCCCGGCCGACGGGATGCACCAGGTGGACTTGGCGGTGGCGGACCAGGACGGCAAGGCGACCGGGAAGGTGCTGGAAGGGATTCTGGGCCGGCAAGGGGACAAGGTGATGCTGGCCTGGAGCAAGATCCCTGAAAAGGGCAAGCGGCCCAGCAGCTTCGAGACCCGCAGCGACAGCGTAGTTTTCATGGAGTTGGTTCGTCCCAAGAAGACGGGTAAGTCTGAGCCCAAGCCGGAGGCGCCTCCCGCCGTGCCCGAGCGGAAGGGACCCTTCAAGGCCCCCTGATTGGGGCGAGAGGCCGGTCGCCATCGAGAGATTTGTCATGGCAAACGAGGACCAGGCCGGAGTCCCCCGGCCGGAAGGAAATACTCCCCCGCCTGAAACCCCGGCGGAAGCTGAAACATCGGCTACTGGCGGCGAAGCCGGAAAAACCGAACGAAAACGCCATCGGGTGCGGATTCGGCAGGGGGGGGGATCCTCCTCCGAGGGCAAATCGTCGAAGCGACGGAAAAAAGCCAAAGGAAGCAGCGGGATCACCTACAGTGTTGGCAACGACTCGGGGATCTCCACGGGATACCGGTTCTGGCTGACAGGTGGCCTGATCGCCGTGGGGGTGCTGTTGATGGCCTACCTGGTGCTGAGCCGCCTGGGTGGGCCGCCGCCGATCGTGAGCGACTGATTTTCTTCCAATGAATGGGGATGCGAGGCCCATGCCCTGCTTCTCCGTGAAGCGGGAGCCCAAGTGGGCATTTTGCCCAGGAGAGTTGATGAGCAGCCCTGTTTTGCGCGTGGGCCACAGCCCGGACCCCGATGACGCCTTCATGTTCCACGCGCTGACGCACGACAAAATTGACACCGGCGGGTTGAAATTCGTCCACCAACTGGAAGATATCGAGACGCTGAACCAGCGGGCCCGGCGCGGGGAGCTGGAGATCTCGGCCATTTCGCTGCACGCCTATCCGCATGTGGCCGACAAGTACGCCCTGCTTCCCTCGGGCTGCAGCATGGGGGACAAGTACGGGCCGATGGTGGTGGCCCGCGAGGGGATGACGATCGAGCAGTTGAAATCGAAGCGGATCGCGATTCCCGGGACGCTGACCACGGCTTTTTTGACGCTGAAGCTGTTGCTGGGTGAAGGATTTGAGTACGGGGTGGTGCCCTTCGACGAGATTTTGGACCGGGTGGAGCGGGGGGAATATGACGCCGGGCTGATCATCCACGAGGGGCAGCTCACCTACGCCAACCAGGGATTGAAGCTGGTGGTGGACCTGGGGGTGTGGTGGCAGGACCGGACGGGGTTGCCCCTGCCATTGGGCGGGAATGTGGTGCGGCGGGACCTGGGGGACGAGTTGCTGGTGAAGATCAGCCGGTTGCTGCGCCAGAGCATCCGCCACGGGCTGGAGCACCGGCGCGAGGCGATGGATTACGCGCTGAAATACGGACGCAACCTGGACCTGGACCTGGCGGACCGGTTCGTGGGGATGTATGTGAACGACTGGACTGTGGACTATGGCGAGCGGGGCCGCGCGGCGGTGCGTCGGCTGCTGGGAGAGGGGGCCGAGCGGGGGTATGTTCCCGCCCTGCCAGCCGTGGATTTCGTGGACGACGGCGAGTAGGGGAAAACCTAATCGGCCGATTTGGCGCAGCGGAAGCCGACATGGCAGGCCGCTGAGACCGGCTCGCCCTTGCCGCGGCTGCCGAGCCGGTAGCGAATGCAGTACAGATCGCTGCAGAGGAACGACCCTCCGCGCTGGACGCGCTTGGGGACTCCTGGTTCGTTGGGATCGTGACTGTCGGCCTCGGCGGGCTGGAAGGCGGGGTTGGCCCGCTTGCGCCAGTAGGTGTCTGGCGCGAACCAGTCGGAGCACCATTCCCAGACATTGCCGGACATCTGGTGCAGGCCCCAGGGCGAGGGGGGGTAGGCCCTCACCGGGGCGGTGGCGGCGTAGCCGTCTTCCCTGGTGTTCTCGCCCGGGAAGCGGCCTTGCCAGATGTTGTTTATCCATTTGCCGTCCGGGCGCAACTCGTCTCCCCAGGGGTAGGTTTTCCCGGCGTGGGGGCCGCGGGCGGCCCGTTCCCACTCCGCCTCGGTGGGGAGCCGCTTGCCGGCCCAAAGACAATAGGCGCTGGCATCGTTCCAACTGATGTGGACGGCGGGGTGGTCGCCCAAGCCATCGATGGTGCTGGCGGGGCCGTTTGGGTGGCGCCACTGGGCGCCCTCGACGAAGCGCCACCATTGCCAGTGATCGTCGAGCTGGACCTTGCCATCGGGCCCCGGCGGGGGCGGGACGAAGACAAACGAGCCGGGTGGCAGGCCCTTTTGGGCCGGGTCGGGAGCGGGGGTGGGGCGTTCGGCGTCGGTCACATAGCCGGTGGCTTTCACGAAGGCGGCGAAGGCATCGTTGGTGACCTCGGTGGCGTCGAGCCAGAAGCCGTCGACCTTGACTTCGACAAGCTGGTTGGCGTCCTCAAACGCCGGGTCCGCGGAGCCCATGGTGAACCGGCCGGAGGGTATCCAGACCATGCCGTCGCGCAGGGTGCCTGCGGGGGGCTCGGCCGCGCCGCACCCGGCCAGCAGGATTGGGAGGGCGGCAAGCCATGGGAGGGCGAGCGGGACGGGGCGCATGGTGGTTTCACCCGGAGTGGTGCCCCCGGCCATGGGGTGGGGGTGAACCTGTATTCTAAGGGAATGAGCGGATCTTTTCCCCCAAGGATGAGCGGGTGATGGGCATGTTGATGAACCAACGGGCGATGGCGCTTGTATCGGAGATGTGCGGGCGGCTGGACGAACTGGGGCTGAAACGCCTGGAAATGGGGGGCGCGCTGGTTCTGGACGCGGGTGTGCAGGCACCGGGCGGATTGCAGGCTGGTGTGGAGCTAGCGCGAGTTTGCCTGGCGGACCTGGCCGAGGTGGGGCTTGGCATGGGGGAGCAGGGTGGCTGGCGGGGCCCGCTGGTGCGGGTGCGGTCGGACCATCCGCTGAAGGCGTGCCTGGGCAGCCAGTATGCGGGGATGCAAATCTCGGCGGGTAAATATTTCGCGATGGGATCGGGGCCGATGCGGGCCCGACTGGGGACGGAGCCGGTGTTGCGGGAATTGGGTATCCACGAGGAGACGGCCTGCGCGGTGGGTGTTCTGGAGGCGGGGAAGCTGCCCACGGAGGAGGTGGTGGAGTGGCTGGCGGGGAAGCTGAAGCTGCCGGCCGCGATGATCAGCCTGCTGGTGGCGCCCACCACCAGTCTGGCGGGGATGGCGCAGGTGGTGGCCCGGTCGCTGGAGACGGCGCTGCACCAGATGCACGAGATAGGTTTTCCCCTGGAGATGGTGGTTTCTGGCATGGGTAGCGCGCCGCTGCCTTGCCCGCACCCGGACACCATCACCGCGATCGGCCGCAGCAACGACGCCATCTTGTACGGGGCGCGGGTTGAAATTTTCGCTCGCACGGACAAGGAAAGGGAGGGGATTTTGGAGGAGCTTGGCCCGAGGATCCCGTCGGGGAACTCGGCGGCGCATGGCAAGCCGTTCGCCGAGATCTTCCGCGAGGCGGGATGCGACTTCTACAAGATCGACCCGAGGCTTTTCGCGCCGGCCCAGGTGGTGCTGCATGATCTGGCGACGGGCAGGAGCCGGACCTTCGGTGAATTGCGGATGGATCTGGTGGCCCAATCTTTCGGCGGGTGAGGCATGGGCAAGCCCTGGGTGATCTGCGCCTCGAACCGTGGCTGGCATGTGCGGGACCTGGAGCGCGCCTTCGCGGCGCGCGGGGCCGCCTGTGTGGTGGCGCCGTTCGCCGGCCTGGCGGGCGGGCCCGGCGGGCTGGACCCGGTTTTTGACGGGGCCGCCGGGGTGCTGGTGCGGACCATCCCCGGGGGGACGCTGGAGCAGGTGGTGCTGCGGATGGACCTCCTGCACCTGGCCTTGGAAAGCGGCATGCGGGTGATGAACAGCCCGCGGGCGCTGGAAGGGTGCGTGGACAAGTTTCTGACCACCGCGCGGCTGGGACGGGCCGGGATTCCGGTGCCCGAAACCGTGGCCTGCCAAACGGCCCAGCAGGGGCTGGAGGCCTTTGACCGGCTGGGCGGGGATGTGGTGTTCAAGCCGCTGTTCGGCTCGGAAGGGCGGGGCATGTTGCGTGTGACCGACCGGGAGACGGCCTGGCGGGTGTCGACCACGCTGGAACGGCTGGGGGCTGTGCTGTACGCGCAGGCGTTTGTGCGGCATCCGGGTTGGGACCTGCGGGTTTTCACGCTGGGCGGGCGGGTGTTGGCGGCGATGACGCGCCATAGCGCCAGCGACTGGCGGACGAATGTGGCGCTGGGTGGCGAGGCGCGGCCGGCAACGGCGCCGGCGGAGGCGGTGGAGCTGGCGCTCCGGTCGGCCGCCGTGATGGGGGCCGAGATGGCCGGGGTGGACCTGCTGACCGACCCGCAGGGGAAGTGGTGGGTGATCGAGGTGAACGCGGTGCCCGGGTGGCGCGGATTGACCGAGGCCACGGGCCAGGACATTGCGCTGGCGATTGTGGACCATGCGCTGGGGGGCCGTTCATGAGGGGCCGATCGGACCAGGTGGCGCTGTGGGCGCAGGCCGCCTGCCAATGGGAATGCGTGGCCCGCAAGCCGGGGAATGTGCACCGCACGAAAGACTTCCACGACACCACGCTTTTGGATTTTCTGGCATCGGCGGCGGCGATCGGCCCGGTGCTGGGGAAGGCCCGCGGCCGCGGGTTGGGCGAGACCATCCTGGAGGCGGTGGAGGCGACCCGGGACGCGGTGGGCCGGAACACGAATCTGGGATTGATCCTGGCGATGGCTCCGCTGGCGGCGGTGCCCGAGGGGAAGGATTTGCGATCCGGCGTGGGGGAAGTGCTTCAGGGCACCACGGTGGAAGACGCCGGGCTGGCGTACCGGGCTATCCGTTTGGCCGCACCGGGCGGATTGGGGACAGCGGGCGAGCAGGACGCGGGCGGCGAGCCGACAGTCAGCCTGCTGGAAACGATGCGATTGGCCGCGGACCGGGATGACATCGCGCGGCTGTGGTGCAGCGGGTACGCCGATTTGTTTGATGTGTGCCTGCCGACCCTGGGCGGGGGGCTGCAGCACACCGGGTGTCTGGAGGGTGCGATCGTTCTGCTGCACCTGCACCTGATGGCGCTGCGGCCGGACAGCCTGATCGCGCGGAAGGCCGGGGTGATGGAGGCTGAGACGGCGGCCCGGATGGCTGGAGAAACCGCGCGGGCGGGGTGGCCGCATCGGCAGGCGGGTTGGCAGGCGCTGGGTGAACTGGACCGCTGGCTGCGAATGGACGGCAACCGGCGGAATCCGGGAACCACTGCGGACTTGGTGGGGGCGACGCTGTTTGCTGGGTTGTTGACCGGTCAGCTGAGTCTGCCGAGTGTTTTCCCGTGGTGGACGGGGGAAGGGATATGGCCCTGAGGCTGTTCCTGAAGTGAACGGGGGCCTGATTCCTTACAATCTCACTATCGAGTTTTGATCTTTTCCCTGGAGCAGCGATGTCTTCCGAACGGTATGTGGTGCGGGTGAGCAAGGATTACCTGGTCTTTTGCTCGGGTCACTTCATCAGCTACGAGTCCGACAAGTGCGAGTGCCTGCACGGGCACAACTACCGGGCGGCGGTATCTGTGGAGGCACCGCTGGATGAGAACCACTATGTGTTCGACTTCATCGCGCTGAAGAAGATCGCGCGGTCGCTGACCGACGAGATCGACCACAAGATGATGCTGCCTACGGGCAACAGCCTGATTCAGGTGAAAACAGGCGAGCGGCAGGTGACGGTGAATTTCAAGGACCGGGAGTGGCAGTTTCCCAAGGAGGACTGCGTGATGCTGCCGATCCAGAACACCACCGCCGAATTGCTGGCGCGGTATCTGGGGCAGCGGATTTTGAAGGAGCTGGAGCACCGGCATCATTTCCACCCCAGCGTGTTGACGGTTGAGGTGGAGGAGAGCTTCGGGCAGGCTGCCAGTTATATCTGGACGCGCTAGAGTTTCTGGACCTAACAAAAAGGTGAGGGGCGGCCGAATCGGCCGCCCCTCACCTTTTTGCTATTTCGATGAAAAATCAGGAGGCGAGGAGCTGGCGCAGCACATAGGGCAGGATGCCGCCGTGGCGGTAGTATTCGGCCTCCTGCGGGGTGTCGATGCGGACAAGGGCCTCGAGGGTTTTGGTGGTGCCATCGGAGGCGGTGGCTTTGACCTTCACCTTCTTGCCGGGGCCGACGCCGGAGGCGAGCAGGGCGGGCAGGCCCTCGATGGCGAAGACCTCCTCGCCGGTGAGACCGTGGGAGATGCGGTTCTCGCCTGGCAGGTACTGCAGGGGCAGGATGCCCATCCCGACCAGATTGCTGCGGTGGATGCGCTCGAAGCTCTCGGCCAGAACGACCCGGATGCCGAGCAGCTTGGGGCCCTTGGCGGCCCAGTCGCGACTGGAACCGGAGCCGTATTCCTTGCCGGCCAGGATCATCAGCGGCACCTTCTCGGCGGCGTATTTCACCGAGGCGTCGAAGATGCTCATGCCTTCGCCGGAGGGGAGATGGCGGGTGACGCCGCCCTCGGTGTCGGGCGCGAGCATGTTCTTCAGGCGGATGTTGGCGAAGGTGCCGCGGACCATGACCTCGTGGTTGCCGCGGCGGGCGCCGTAGCTGTTGAAGTCGATGGGCTGGACGCCGTTTTCGATGAGGTATTTGCCGGCGGGGCTGTCCTTCTTGATGTTGCCGGCGGGACTTATGTGGTCGGTGGTGATGCTGTCGCCCAGGACGGCGAGGCAGCGCAGGCCGGCGGGATCGGTGACTGTGCCAGGTTGGCGGGCCATTCCCTCGAAGTAGGGCGGGTGCTTGACATAGGTGCTCTTGCCATCCCAGGCGAAGCGCTCGCCGGTGGGGGTGGGCAGGGAGCGCCAGGCGTCATCGCCCTCGAAGACGGCGCCATATTCCTTGGCGAACATGGCGGGCAGGACGCAGGTGTCGACCGCCTTGGCGATCTCGGCCTGGGTGGGCCAGATGTCCTTGAGGAAGACGGGCTTGCCATCGCTGCCGGTGCCCAGGGGCTCGGTGGCCATGTCGATGTCCACGCGGCCGGCGAGGGCGTAGGCGACCACCAGGGGCGGGCTGGCCAGGTAGTTGGCGCGGACCTCGGCGTGGACGCGGCCCTCGAAGTTGCGGTTGCCCGACAGCACCGAGGCGACAACCAGCTTGCCAGCCTCGATGCCGCCGCTGACCGGCGCCGGCAGCGGGCCGGAGTTGCCGATGCAGGTGGTGCAGCCGTAGCCGACGAGGTTGAAACGGAGCTTGTTGAGGTCATCGAGCACGCCGGCCTCGGCGAGGTAGTCGGTGACGACCTTGCTGCCGGGGGCGAGGCTGGTTTTCACCCAGGGTTTGGTGGTGAGGCCCTTCGCCACGGCCTTTTTGGCGACGAGGCCGGCGGCGAGCATGACATAGGGGTTGGAGGTGTTGGTGCAACTGGTGATGGCGGCGATGACCACGGAGCCGTGGTGCAATTTGGCTTCCTTGCCATCGATGGTGATGGGGGCGGAGGCGTCGAGGCTGGCGGCGCCGGCGGGTTGGCCGGCCTTGGGCTTGGCCTTGGCGAGCAGGTCGGGCAGGGCCTTGGCGAAGCTGGCTTTCACGCCGGTGAGGGGGACGCGGTCTTGCGGGCGGGCGGGGCCGGCGAGGCTGGGAACCACGGTGGCGAGGTCGAGCTCGAGGGTGTCGGTGAAGACGGGTTCCGCGGCCCCGGGCTCGACGAACATGCCCTGCTCGCGGGCGTAGGCCTCGACCAGTTTCACCTGGTCGGCTGAGCGGCCGCTGAAGGTGAGGAAGC
>JAFMJU010000321.1 GCA_017853285.1 Gemmataceae bacterium | reverse complement strand
GGACAGGCCTTCCCGGTTTATCCTCGACGGCTACCCCAGAACCCTGCCACAGGCGAAGGCTTGCGACACCATTTTATCGGCATGCCAATTGCCACTGGACGGGGTCGTCCTCATCCATGTGCCCGATCGTGAAATCGTCCGAAGGGTTAGCGGGCGATGGAGTTGCCCGAAACCAGGGTGCAAGGCCACCTACCATGTGATTTCCAATCCGCCCAAAAAAAACGGCCTCTGCGACGATTGCGGCACCCCACTGGTTCAGCGGTCTGACGACGCCCCGGAGACTGTCGAGGCCCGACTGGTGGTGTATCATCGGGATACAGAGCCACTGTTGCCCTACTACCGCGCCAAGGGCTTGGTGCGTGAGGTGGACGGAACCGGGGATATCACCCGGGTTCGCTCCTTGCTGGAAGCGGCCATCGGCGACTGATGGGCTTTATTGGGAATATTGGGAAGGTTCAGGGAGACGGGCCGGGAATGTTGCGCTCGGGCAGGCCTGACGGGCCACAGTTGAAAACCGCCGAGGACATGGCGGGCATTCGGAAGGCTGGGCACTTGGTGTCCGCAGCCTTGCGGTTGGCCCGTGGCATGGCCCTCCCGGGAACCAAGCTCGAGGACATCGACAGGGCCGTTGAAACCTTTTTCCGCGACCACGGCGCCGAACCCCTGTTCAAGGGATATCCAGGCAAGGTTCCCTACCCTGGCAGCACATGCCTCTCCGTCAACGAGCAGGTGGTCCACGGCCTTCCCGGCCCTCGGCTACTGGCGGAAGGTGATCTTCTCAAAGTCGATACTGCCTGCCGGCTAGATGGCTGGTGTGCAGATGCTGCAATCACTGTTGGTATTGGCGCTATCAGTAGCGCAAAAGACAGATTGTGTCAGGTTGCCTGGGAAGTGCTCGACCTGGCAATCCGCGAGACCGCCGCCCAGCTGAAAAAACGGGGCAATTGGTCCGATGTGGCATCCAAAATGCAGCTGCGGGCGGAATCCGCCGGATACCGGATGGTGACCCAATATGTCGGCCATGGGATCGGTCGCGCCATGCACGAACCCCCCCAGGTGCCCAATTATGTGGATCGCCAGACCCGAAGGAGCGACTTCCGGCTGGAACCCGGACTGGTTTTGGCGGTCGAACCCATGCTGAACATGGGTGAATCGGCCACCAAAGTCCTGAGGGATCATTGGACCGTGGTCACCCGGGACGGACTTTCCAGCGCCCATGTGGAACATACCCTTGGTTTGACAGAACAGGGCGTTTGGGTGCTGACTGCCGATGATAAGGAAGAACGGATCGTTTCCGTTTGACCTCGGCATGGTTTTACCCCTGTGAAAACCGGGGCAAAAGCCACCACGGTGGTCTGAGTCCACTTGCGGGAAAACCGTGGTTCCGATACGATCCGGGTTTCCAGTTGCGCGAAAAGTTTCTGTGTTTTGGCTTCCGGGCACTGTGGGGCCGGGAAGGGATGAGGTGCGCGGATGAAAGTCAGGTCAAGTGTCCGTCGGATTTGCGAAAAGTGCAAAATTATCCGTCGGGAAGGCAAAATTCTGGTGATTTGCGAGAACCCTCGCCACAAGCAGCGTCAGGGCTGATTGGCTTTTAGGGTTTTTTCACAAGATTCCGGGCGGCAAGAGTAAGGTAGGAGCGCAAGATGCCCCGTATTTTGGGCGTTGACATCCCGAACGACAAGAAAACGCACATTTCGCTGCGTTACATCTATGGCATCGGCCCCGCCATGGCCCTTCGCCTGTGCGAGCAAGCCGGCGTGGATCCCCTGCGCCCCGCCAAGGAGTTGAACGAGGACGATGTGAGCCGTTTGGCCACCATCCTCGATCGTGAATACACGGTGGAAGGGCCGCTTCGCCGGCAAATCCAGCAGAACATCGCCCGTCTGAAGGACATCGGCAGCTACCGCGGGTCGCGCCATCGTCGCAACCTGCCCTGCCGTGGCCAGCGCAGCAAAACCAACGCCCGCACCCGGAAGGGGCCGCGCAAGACGGTCGCCGGCAAGAAGGGCGTGAAGGACAAGTAAGAATTAGCCGCCGGGGTCCTCGCTGCAGGCGGGATCCCGTTTCTTGCGGTCGAGGATTCAACAGGGTGGCCTAAGGGGACTGGTCGTGGCAAAGGCGAAGAAAAGGAAACAGCGGCGCAATGTGAGTCAGGGTGTGGCCCATATCAAGGCCACATTCAACAACACCATTGTCACCATCACCGACAAGATGGGCGACGCCTTGTGCTTCGCCTCGGCCGGTGTCGCCGGTTTCAAGGGCAGCCGCAAGAGCACCCCCTTCGCCGCCCAGCGCGCAGCCGAGATCGCCTCGGAGAAGGCCTCCAAGTTCGGCGTGCGTGAACTGGAAGTCCGCGTCCAGGGGCCCGGTTCCGGCCGCGAGTCGGCGATCACCGCCCTCCAGGCCTCCGGAATGATCATCCGCATGATTGAGGATGTGACCGCGCTGCCGCACAACGGTTGCCGTCCCCCCAAGAAGCGCCGCGTCTAATCTCAGGAAACTTTTCTAACCCAGTCTTCTGAATGGTGGTTTGTCGAGCATGGGCCGTATCACGACATCCGTTTGCAAGCTCTGCCGCCGCGAGGGCGTGAAGCTGTACCTCAAGGGCACCCGTTGCGAGTCCTCCAAGTGCGCCATCGAAAGGCGCAACAAGGCTCCCGGCATGCACGGCGCCCGCCGCTCCAAGCCTTCCGAATACGGAACCCGGCTGCGTGAGAAGCAGAAGCTGAAGCGTTTTTACGGTCTCCTCGACCGTCAGTTCTCCCGTCAGTTCGCCGACGCTTCCCGCGCCACAGGCAACACCGGCGAGCAACTCCTGTCGCTGATGGAGCGACGGCTCGACAATGTCGTCTACCGTCTGGGTTGGGCTCCCAGCCGCGCCACCGCCCGCCAGATCGTGGCCCACGGCCATGTCACTGTCAATGGCCGCCATTGCGATATCCCCAGCCGCGTGTTGGCCCCCGGCGATGTGGTCGAGGTGAAGAACCGCGAGCACTCCCTGAAGATCGTTCGCGGTCACTTGGCCGAGTGGGAAAAGCGTCCAGTGGCCGCCTTCCTCGAGCGTCAGGGTTCCGAGAGTGATCCGCCCAAGGGGCTGCTCACCAGGGTTCCCGGTCGCACCGATGTCGATCCTAATATCGATCAACTGCGCGAGCAGCTCATCATCGAGTTCTGCTCACGCTGACAACTGTCTTCGGCCTTTACCTGGCCGGGGGAGCCGGTGCCCGGGCATTGTCCCCGGGCTGATGGGCGATCCCGGTCGTTTTTTTGTCGGTTGATAACGGGAGTTGGACCATGCGTATTCGTTGGCGTGGATTGGAGTTGCCTAGCCGGGTCGTGCCTGATCGGGCCACCCTTTCCGACACTTACGGCAAGTTCACCATTGAGCCGTTCGAGCGTGGCTTGGGTGTGACCGTGGGCAACAGCCTCCGCCGCATCCTTCTTTCCGGCCTCGAGGGAAGCGCCATCACTCAGGTGAAAATCCGCGGCGTCGCCCACGAGATCACCAGTATCCCCGGCGTTGTCGAGGATGTCATGGACATCATCCTCAACATCAAGAGCCTGGTGGTGCGGAACACCTCCGACCAGCCCAAGGTCATCCGTATCGAGCGCTCCGAAAAAGGCACGGTGTTCGCCAAGGACATCATTACCGATGCGACCGTCCAGATCATCAACCCCGAGCATGTGATCGCCACCCTGACCGACGACATCGATTTCCATGTCGAATTGACCGTCGCCAACGGCCGTGGTTACCGTGCCGCCGAGGAAAACATCGGCAAGGATCGCGAGATCGGCGTGATTCCTGTGGACAGCAGCTTCAGCCCGGTGGCCAAGGTCCGTTACGAGACCGAGGACACCCGCGTGGGCCAGCGGACCAACTACGACAAGCTGGTTCTGGAAATCTGGACCAACGGCACCACCACCCCCCAGTTGGCGCTGGTTGAGGCCGCCAAGATCCTCCGCAAGCACCTGAACCCGTTTATTCAGTACACGGAGCCTGGTCCCGAGGTCTCCCTCGACGATCGCTTCGAGCAGTCGGGCGGTGGCGCTGTCGACTCCGCCCTGGAGCGCAAGCTGGCCATGAGCCTTGCCGAACTCGAACTCTCGGTTCGCGCCACCAACTGCCTGGAAACCGAGGGCATCACAACGGTGCGCGATCTGGTTTCCCGGTCCGACCAGGAACTTCTGGAAGTTCGCAACTTTGGCGAAACCACGCTGAAGGAAGTGAAGGAAAAATTGCAGGAGAACGGCCTGACCTTGGGCATGAAGATGCCCGGCGTCAAGCGCTAAGGGCGGGATTGCCCCAGTACAGGAGCTTGAAGAGTCATGAGACACCTCAAAGCCGGTCGCAAACTGAACCGGAACTCGGCCCATCGCCGGTCACTGATGCGCAACATGGCCTGCGCGCTTATCGAGCATGGCAGCATCACCACCACACCTGCCAAGGCCAAGGAGTTGCGGCCGTTCATCGAACGGTTGATCACCATGGCCCGCAAGGGTGACTTGGCTTCTCGCCGTCTGGTGGTTTCGCGCCTCGGGCCGACGGCCCATACCCCCCTCGTGACCGACAAGGCCAACGAGGGCGTGGAAAAGGCGTGGAAAAAGGTGACCGTCCTGAAGAAGCTCGAGGAACGGGCCAAGGGCTTCGCCGGCCGTCCCGGTGGCTATACCCGCATTCTCAAGCTGCATGGCTACCGCATCGGGGATGGTGGCGCGAAAGCCCTGAGTGCGTTCGTGGATGTGCAAATCGGTCCGAAGGGCGCCGCCGAGACTGCCGA
>JAFMJU010000320.1 GCA_017853285.1 Gemmataceae bacterium | reverse complement strand
GGTAGGTCAAATGCGCCGGCCTCTTTCCTTTGGTCAGCCGGGGCCAGATTGATAACCACCACTCCCTTGGGGCGTTGGAATCCAAGATTGGCCAACGCCCGCTCGATCCTGTGAACGCTTTCCTTGACGGCTTGCTCAGGCAGACCCACCAGAATCACCTTGGGAATCCCGGGGGTGACATCCACCTCCACTTCAACCGGAAACGCCTCGATTCCGCTCAGACCATACGATCGTATCCGCGCGAGCATGGGGTCGCCCTCCGCCCAAATGAGCCCCGGCCGACCGGGACTATATGTATTCATTTGTTCACTACGACAATATGTCGGACGGCGCAGGCCAAGGCAAGAGGCTTTGGTGGATTTTTGTACACTATCGAAGCTATTGCAACTTTTCCAAGGCTTTTCCCAACGGACAAGTAACCGAAATGGAATCACCTCGACGATAGGCGCCAAGTATTTCACGGGATCGGGTCGCCAGCATTCGGCGAATTTCCCTGCGCTTTCCCTTGATTCGCGGGATCACCATCTGGTCGTACGCGGTTGTCTGGTGGCGCATCCAGGCAATTACCGCAGCTTCGGCACGCTTTTCCAAAGGTATCATTTTCGTCCTGGCAACCGTTCCACTGCCCACCGGGGTGGCATGGGCTGTCACAAACCGGGCAAGCTTGCCGGCAAGCGATTCAAACCGGGAATGAAACGCCAAAAAATCCAAAACTGCCCGCTCGAAATCCGCCTGATAATTCGTTTGAAGCTTTTCGCGCCGCACCCTGGCGGCTTCCTTTTTGCGGGCAAAGGATGGATCCGCCCGCTCACCCTCCAATTCTTTTTGAATCGCCAAAATGCTTTCCAACGGAGCGTACAAGCCCCGGGAAAAAATCTTCCGGCCCCTTTTTTCAGAAACCAGCCAGTAGGCACCTGCGGATTTCAGTCGACGGGTTAGGGCTGGATCGCCGGGAGGAACCAACTCCCATCCACTTGGAACCGGTTGAATCGTCCCGTCCTTGCCCCTCACGGTCCCCGGGGAGGGGCCGGGCGTGCACTCCAAAACAAGCGGGAAGGCGCCCATCCTTGAGCCACCAAACAATACTGAAAAAAGGTTCGATCAAACACCAATCAGGCCATGGGAGGGTTTTGGGACAACCCCCGCTCCACCGCCTCGATCAAACGCTCCATTGGAAACGGCTTGCGGATGTAATCCACCACGCCAAGCAATTCCGCATAGGCCTTGTGCCGGGCCCCCTCGTTGGCGGTGATCATGATGAATGGAGGAGCGTCCTTGCGATCTTTGTAATGCTCCAGGACGGGATACCCGCCCATGCGGGGCATCATCATGTCAAGAATGACCAAATCGGGCCGAACCCGATCAACCAACTCGCGTGCCTGCTTGCCATCGCGCGCCTGGATAACCTGATGGCCCTTGTGCTCAAGCATGATCTTGATGCCGTCGCTCAATTCGGCGTCATCATCCACAACCAGAATGGTTTTGGCCGCCTGTGTCATGAGGTCATTCCTGTGACAACTCCCGCCGTCAGCCCGGGACATTTCCAATTAATTTGGCGGCACGGCAAGATCATGCCGGCCCATCGGCAGGAGTGGTTATACTACCATTTCCAAATCGTGGTCACAAGAACGAACCGGAGCAGGGAGGCGCTGGTGCCATCTTCCTTTCACCTGCATGTGCTGGCCAGCGGAAGCGCCGGGAACGCCGCTGCGGTTTCCGGCCCGGCGGGTTGGATTCTCATTGACATCGGGTTGAACACGGCTGACCTGCGGCGGCGTGTCGCCCTCGCCGGCCTGGATCCTTCCGCATGCCTCGGGTGTCTATTGACCCATACCCACGGGGATCATTGGCGAGATTCCGCGCTGGGATGGCTGGCAGCCAGGGGAATCCCACTCTGGCTCCATCCCGGCCACATGGCAGAATTGGAAAACCAATCCAGGGCGATCCACACACTGAAGGCCGCCGCTTTGACACGCGGTTTCGAGGCCATGTCCGATTTTTCACCCGGGCGTGGATTCCGGGCAATTCCCGCTGAAGTCTCGCATGACAGCCACCCCACCTTCGGATTCCGCCTTGAGCTGAGCGATCCGGACGACTCCCGCGGGCAGCAGGGGCACCTGGGCTTTTTCTCCGATTTGGGCACCTGGAACCCGGGCCACCGAAACCTGCTGGAAGGTTTGGACTTGCTGGCCCTGGAATTCAACTACGATCACGAACTCCTTGGCGGGTCCCCCAGGCCCGATTTCCTGAAAAGGCGAATCGCAGGACCCAAAGGGCACCTTTCCAACATTCAGGCTGGGGAGGTGATAGCCAATTCACGATCCGGAAAACGGCTTCAATCCCTGGTTCTCCTCCACCTCAGCAGGGAATGCAACACACCCGCCAAGGCCCTGGTGGAGGCCCGGTCTGCGGCAAAGGCTGTGGGTACAATCAACCGTGTGGAGGTGGCCCTGCAGGACGCCCCCACCCCCTCACTGCCCATCGGCCAGGAAACCGCCCGAGGGGCATCCTTGATGGACGGGGATTTCGGCCCGCTTTTTCGATGCGCTGGAAAATGAATCCATGAAGACTCCCGAACAATTGCTCGCGAAGCTCTACGAACTGAGGAAAGACTTTCAGGATGATGACCCGACACCGGAGTACGAGGCCCTACACCACGCCTTCATGTTCATCAGCTACAACATGGACGCCTTCAAGCGCTATGTGCGGGAAGAGGCGGAAAAACAAGCCGCCATGGACGGCAATAACTGAGTCAGGTGTCGATGATCTCGAGATCCGGCAGAACCTCCAGGGTTGCCTTGGTCAAGTAACGCCTGGCCCCTGAAAAGGTGCGAAATCGTTTCACTTTGCGGAGAATTTCGCCGCAGGTTTCAAGCCGGGTGCGCGACACGGCCTCCCGAACCGTTGGCATCACCGCCGGTGTCATGCTCAGGCGGGTGATTCCCATCCCAAGCAGGGGAAGCAGACAGCGGGGCCTGCCGGCCATCTCTCCGCAGAGTGTGACCGGTTTTCCAGCCGAGGCGCAGGCCTTGGCGACATGGTGAAGCAACCGGAAAACCGCGGGATTGAAAGGCTCGCACAGATGGGCCACCTTTGGATTGTCCCGATCAGCGGCCATGAAATACTGGATCAGATCGTTGGTGCCGATGCTGACGAAATCGACCTCGGGAAGAAGTTGCCGGATCATGAACGCGGCACTGGGCACCTCCACCAGAATCCCGAGCGGCACGGAGTCCACATGCGGTATCCCGCGCCGGGCAAGATCCACCATGCAACGGCGCACCTCGCGCCGCAGTTGCCTCAGTTCCTCGAGATGGCTCACCATTGGAAAAAGGATCTGGATTTGCCCGTGGATTCCGGCGCGCAGGATGGCGCGGACTTGGGTCCTGAAAAATTCGGGGTGTTTACGAACCATCCGGATGCTGCGGAATCCCATGAAGGGATTCGCCTCGTGCTGGGTTCCCAGCCAGGGGACCTGCTTGTCCCCGCCCAAATCAAGGGTTCTCAGCACGGCGCGCCGGCCGGGTGCTGCCTCTATGACTTCCCGATAGACCCCGACCTGTTCCTCCTCGTCCGGCACCGTGGGATGTGTGAGGAAAAGATACTCCGTCCGGTATAGCCCAACGCCGCAAGCACCATTTGCGGTGGCCATCCGGGCGTCCGCGGCGTTGTTCACATTGGCCAAAAGCTCGATGGTGCGACCGTCGGCGGTCACCGATTTTTTCGCCCGATTCTCCACCAGCCGGCCGAAAATGGAGGCGTATTCCCGGGCCATCTTACGGTAGGCCGCCAGTGCCTCCGGCCCCGGGTCGGCGACCACAAGGCCCTCCCGGGCATCCACCACCAGGGCGGTGCCTGTGTGCACATGTTTCAGCAAGCCACGCAGCCCGGTTATGGCCGGAATACCCAGGGAGCGTGCCAAAATCGCCCCATGGCCAGTAGACCCGCCTGACTCGGTCAAAATTGCGGAAAACCTGCCCTTTTCCAACCAGCGACCTGCCATGCTGGGCAATATTTCCTGGCTGACCAGAATGAGGGGATCATCCCCCTCCGGCGGGGCCACTTGTTCCTCTCCCAAATGACCCAGCAGTCGGTTGAACACATCATTCACATCGGCCATGCGTTCCTGAAGGACCGGATCCTGGATCCGGCTGAACATCTGGGCGAATTCCTCACGCGTTGACTGAACCGCGCTTTCCGCCCGGATGGATTTCTCAACAATGAGGGATTTGACTTTGCTTAGCAGGAGCGGATCCTGCAGCAGCAAGGCGTGCGCCCGAAAAATGGCCCCGCTCTCGGCACCCAATTGCTTCTCGGTGCGGTCCGCGAGGTCCTGCAATTCGGTCAGGGATATCGCGCAGGCCTGATCGAACCGCCTTTGTTCCAGGTCCACCTCGGAGGGGTCGGAAACGCGCTGGTTCGCGGTGGGAGCGGAACGGGATTGGGCCACGAAGGCGCGCCCGACCGCCACCCCCGGAGCCAGCGCTAATCCCTTCCATTTCATTTTCCACCAAAATCGCGCTTGGGCTTCCAAAGGCTGGGGCGCCAGCCGGGCCCTGTTGGATTGCAGCATACTTTTCTTGATGATGTCTATCAAATGCCCATCTGCCCATCCAACGGCCACTTTTAAAAAATCGCATTATTGGGCTTTACATCACCCGAACAAATCGGCATTAGCCCCCGAATCGGGTGACTTCCCATCGGGGGATGGGGAATCGCTTCCGGGCGCCTGCCTGGCGCCAAAGGTCCACGGGGGAAATGAACATGCGTGGCATAGCCGCGGGCCG
>JAFMJU010000319.1 GCA_017853285.1 Gemmataceae bacterium | reverse complement strand
CCCTGGAGGTGATTGCATTCATTCAGCTTGAAGCTCTCGGTGAGCGCGTCGAGGACTTCCGTGAGCCGAATCTCCTCAGGCTGCTTGGCAATTGTGTAGCCGCCATTGACACCCCGTTGGCTGATTACCAAACCCGCCTGGCACAGGCTTTTCAAAATATTGGCCAAAAATGGCCGCCCCAACTTGAATGAATCAGCGATTTCCCGGCTGGAAGCCCCTGCCGGACGCTTGGAGAGAAAATAGAGGATCAGGAGGGCATAATCGGCCTTGCGGCTTAAAAATGTCACTCGCGCACCCTCCTTTCACATCCAAAATCTAATGAAACAGCACCTATCCAGTACCCTTTGATAATAGTACCGAATTTGTGTTGATTCAAGGTTACCGGTGGGTTTCCCACCTGGGAACAAAAAATGCAATCTGATGTTAGCTCATGATTGGTCTTTTCCAGTCTTGGTTGGGAGGCTTCCGCGGGTGTATGTTGGGTGTCTTGCTTTTTAAGATCACAGATCGAAGTAAAGAGCGGAAATTAATTGGTTGGGGCGTTATTTGGATGACCGTTATAACCAGAACCCTTTGGGGCTTCTTCTTTTTAACTTGTCTATGTTGGTTTCCGGCTACGGGGGCCCTGGCTTTTTGTCAGGAAAAACCCAGTGACAAGGCCGGGGACTCAAACGGGAAAGGTCAAAGCAAAGCCAAGCTGCCAGCCTTGTACTCGAAATTGGGACTCAGTTCCGACCAGGCCAGAAAGTTGCTGGAGATTCAGGCCAAATACCAGGAAGAAATTCAACAACTTCAGCGGAAAATGACTGCCTTGAAGGGGGATATGAAAAGGGAAATGCTGGAAACCCTCGGTCCGGAACAGCGAGCCCGATTGGAAGAATTGCAAAAAGCGGCACGGGCCAAGGACAAAGACTGAAAACGATTTCCGCCAAGGGATTGATCACCAAAGCACATCAGGAGCGGATTTGGAAATGAGCCAGAACCAGGAATTGCCTTACCGTTTTGTCATCGGACTGGAAGTGCATGTGCAACTCCTGACGCAAACCAAACTGTTTTGCGGGTGTTCAACCCAGTTTGGCCAACCCGCCAACAGCGCCACCTGCCCGGTTTGTCTTGGTATGCCCGGTGTCCTGCCTGTGATGAACCGCAAGGCGGTTGAATTGGGCGTGATGGCGGCACTGGCGTTGAACTGCGAGATTCCAAGCCGAACCAAATGGGACCGCAAGAACTACTACTACCCAGATTTGCCCAAGGGCTACCAGATCAGCCAATACGACATGCCGCTCAGCCAGGATGGATGGCTGGAAATCGAGGTGGGGGAAACCAAAAAGCGGATCGGCATCATTCGCGCCCATCTGGAGGAGGATGCCGGCAAATCGATGCACGATGAGAGTGGCCGCGGCGGGGACACCCGGGTGGACCTCAATCGGGCGGGTACCCCCCTTCTGGAAATCGTTTCCAAGCCGGACCTGACCAGTCCGGAAGAGGCGCGGGCCTATCTGGAGGAGTTGCGCCTACTCCTTCGAACCATCGGCGCATCGGATTGCGAGATGCAGGAGGGCAGCCTTCGCTGCGACGCGAATGTGAATGTGCACATCCCACTGCCGGAAGGCGGGCACGCGGCCACCCCCATCGTTGAAATCAAGAACCTGAACAGTTTCCGCGCGGTGGAACGGTCGGTTCGGTACGAGGCGCAGCGACAATACGAGCAATATCGCAAGGATGGCAAGAAGTTTGGCGAGGTGGCGAAGGCGACCGCCGGCTGGGACGATGAGCGCGGCGTTACCGTGGTGCAGCGTCGCAAGGAGGAGGCCGCCGACTACCGTTATTTTCCGGAGCCCGACCTGGGCGAGGTGGTGGTGGACAAGGCCATGCAGGACCAGGCACGCGTCGCAATGGGGGAACTGCCGGCCACGGCACGGGTTCGGTTGCAGGAAACTTTCAGCCTTTCTCCCTATGATTCCAGAGTGATCACGGCCCAGGGGCGGCCGTTTATCCGGTATTTCGAGGACCTCGCAAAGGGGTCGGGTGATTCCAAGGCCGCCAGCAACTGGACCACCAACGCGGTGATGGCCTGGATGAACGAGCACCACAAGGAAATCGGCGATTTCCCCATCCGTCCGGACCGGCTGGCCGGCCTGATCCAGGAGATCCAGAAAACCGGCCTGAACATGCAGCGGGCCAGGGAGGTTTTTGCCCACATGCTCGAGCAGGGCACGACCGCCCAGGATGCCTGCAAGACACTGGGCTTCGTGGTGATGGGCGACCCGGGCCAAATCGCGGAAATCGTGAGACGGGCCATCGCGGCCAATCCCAAGGCGGTTGCTGATTTCAAGAAGGGCAAAGTGAAGGCGGCTGATTCCATCAAGGGATTTGTGATGCGGGAAACCAAGGGTATGGCCCGCACCGAGATGGTTCAGGAAGTGGTGATGGCGGAACTGGAGGCGGCGCCCGATCCGTCCTGATTCGGGCCAATTCAATTTCCTTCCGCACGCGGGGGCGGCGGTTCGGTGGCCGGCCGCCCCTTCTCAAAGATGGATTGCGCAGCGATGCGCCCGACCAGGGCCAGCAACAGGGCCAATGACACCAGGCTGAGGGCCAGCAGGATATCTTTGGCTGGAGAAGCTGTTCCGGGTTCGGCCGACAGCGCGGTTCCAGCCCACAAATACAGTACCGATCCAGGCAGCATTCCGACGAATGTACCCAGGGCATAATCGGTGAAGCGCACCTTGGAAAAACCCAAGAGATAATTCAGCGGGCCATAGGGCACAAAAACCGACAAGCGGGCCAGTGTTACCACCCAAAAACCCTGGCGCCCGCACCTCTCGTTGATGCGGGAAATCACTTCCTTTTCAATTGCGCGGAAGGGTTTGACCCCAAGTTGATACAGTCGCGCCAAGGCAAAGGCGGCCCAGGCGGCCCCATTGGCCCCCAAGGTGACACATAGGAGGCCGGCCCAGAAGCCATGGGCGACACCCACCAGAATCGTCAGGGCCGATGCGGGAACCAAAAAAAGGCCCAAAGGCACATACAGCAAGACTGCCAAAGCCATGCCCCACCATCCCGACCCGCCCAGCCAGACCAGTGCGGGCTTAAGCCAGGATTCCCAGGGGAACACGGCTCGAAGCGTCAGCAGGATCAGCACGGGTAAAAGGAATCCCAGCGAGCCCAAAATACTTCTGAAAAGGGTCCGGAAACTCATGTCCCGGACCACATGGACTGGATAGGTATCCCCGGGCACGCCGAAAATTCCTTGCCCAATGTGTCGGTGATTCGGGTATCCGGGTTCACCCCCAGGCAGGCGAACACGGTGGCCATGAGGTCGGCGGGGGAGGCCTTCGCCGAAACCACCTGGCCTCCCTGGCGATCAGTTTGGCCGACCACCGAGCAGGGGGTGATTCCGGCACCGGCGGCCAGGATAGTGTAAGCGCCCGGCCAATGCTTGCGCCCCGGGCTGATGCCGGCAAAACTGCGTTCAACCGCAACACGGGGAGCCCTGCCGAATTCGCCTGCGCATACCACCAGGGTGTCCTCCAAGAGCCCGCGTTGGTGCAAATCTTCCAGCAGGGCGGAAAGGGATTGGTCCAACCTTGGAAGGAGCACCTCACGCATCGCTTGAAAAATGTCGTTGTGGGTATCCCAGCCGAACCATTCCGGTTCGAGCGGGTGGTCATCCTGCCCGCGGACCGAATGATTCAGAAACACCGTCACCCATGGCACACCGGCCTCGAGTAGCCGGCGAGCCAGCAGGCACCCCCTCCCCATGCGATGGGGGCCGTAGCGATTGAGGGTGGCCGGGTTTTCTCGATTGAAATCCAGAGCGGCGCGGAAGGCGGGCTTTTCCAGCAACTGGTAGGCCCGCTCCTGGTACTGGTTCCAGGAACTGTCCCCAGCTTCGAATGCCCTCCTGGACTGGTCCAGTTGCGAAAGCAATGTGCGCCGCCCATCCACACGGACAGAAGGCATCGTGGTCCCAAGGTGGAGCCGCGATGCACTTTCCAGGGGGTTGCCCAACTCGGCTGGTCGGGTCCATCCAGGCAATTGCGCGATACCCTGGCCCGGACCGGGCTCGATTGGTGTCAGCAGCGGGCCATTCAAATGGGCGGCGGAAAAGGGCAGGGCGGGGTGAGGACGAAGGCGCGAATAAACCGAGGCCAGATTGGGCATATCCTCCGGACGTGGCGGCGGATTGCCGGATTTTTGTGGATGAAAGCGGCCGGTGAGGGTTAGGTAGCAGGCTGTGCCGTGGTCGGCGTCATCATGGCTCATCGCCCGAAAGACGCAGGCATGGCGAATGGAACGGGAGAGTCGGGGCAAATGCTCGCAAACCCGGAAGCCTGGAATGGGGGTCTGGATGGATCCAAAGGAACCCCTGATTTCCTCAGGCGCTTCCGGCTTCATGTCGAAGGTGTCGATATGGCTGGGGCCACCTGAGGCGAAAAGGAAAAGTATCCGTTTGGCTCTCCCCCAACCGGCAAAGCGTTGAGGCGATTCCGGGGCAGGATAGGAATTACCCAGCCCGGCCGGGAGAACCTGCAACCCGGCCATGATGCCAGTGGCATTCCATAGCGAGAGGAAATCCCTGCGGTCACCTGCCGGTTGCCGGCCCGGGATTTTCATGGGCCCCTCCTCCAGTACCGCCGGTGATGCGGGCGAAGTCACCCGTTTTGGATCATTCCAACACCGGGATCGAACAGGAGCGGAAAGAAACGGCCTTCCATTTTCCCGCCTTTGGGGATGGGTGGTACGCCGTGCAATAGTTCCTGATCGCTATCGGACCTGGTCCCAT
>JAFMJU010000318.1 GCA_017853285.1 Gemmataceae bacterium | reverse complement strand
TCAGTTTTTGGGCTTTCACCATACAATAGATTGTCCAATCTCCGACGGGGTTGACCCGCTTTCGGAGAGGAAAGTAGCAGGGCACCGCCGTCTGTTGTCGGGGAAGCAAGATGCACATCGCCATTAGGGGTTTGGTACTTTCCAACACATTCAGCCTGCATAAATCCAGCTCCAATTCAATTGGATTCCAACTCGGTTTCCATCCACCAGTTTAACCTGTTCATTGCCCCGGCATAATCTCCCACAGACAGCAAACCCCGCACCTCGGCGGCTGTGATAGCCAGGGGTTCCGAACAGATCGCAGGGGCGATGGGGCTCATTGGATCCTTGCCAACCAGCCTTTTCAATATCGCAGTCTGGAGTTCCTGACAGCCGGCGCCTGTCAGTGTGGAAACCGCAAGCTTTCCATTCCAATAATCATGACCCTTGGGCGCAGCCACCAAATCGCTTTTGGTCCATACCTCCAAAACATTTTCAAGACCTATGCCAATTGGCTCTTCCGGCTTTTGGTTTGTGTCGGTTCCATCCCGAAGCCAAAGGACCAAATCAGACATGCCGGCCGAATGTAGGGCCAAATCGATACCCTTTTGTTCCAAATCATCCGCGGTTTCCCTGACCCCGGCCGTATCGAACAACTCAATGGGCCAGCCGTCCAAAGCCACAGAAACCCGCACCAAATCCACGGTTGTCCCAGGAATGGGGGAGACCACAGCCCTTTTTTTACCGGCCAAAAAATTCAGAAGACTGCTTTTCCCCACATTCGGCGCCCCCATGATGGAAACCCGAAATGGTACCAGCCATCGTCTTGCCAAATTCCAACCGGACTCCAGTTCCGTCAGGGAGGCGATTGCCTTGGCCCCTTCCCCATTCTTGCAAGATTGGATCAACTGGCCCAAAGCTTCAGGAAGGACTTGTGCTTGATGGAGAAACCCCTTGCAGGCAAATGAGGTTGTGGCGCGAATTGCCAATTGTTGAAGGTGCGACTGCAACCTGGTTTGACAGGGAAATACCTCAGGCGTCTCCGGTGATTTTTCCTCAAAACCCGCCTTGGCGAACAATGAACGGTGCATGGCTTCCAACTGGGCACCGCCATGGGCATGAATCTCGATCCAAGGTGTTTCCTTCACCCCGGCTGGGCGTACCAACAAAACCTCATCCGAAACGGACCCGCCAACATCCAGCACCCCAAGAAACTGGTTGGATGGCAAAGCCGGCCGTGATGATCCATGGGGAACAAAAATATCACGAATGAGATCGCAAGCCCCTGCCCCGCCGATCATCCAAACCGCGACCCCCGCCGGTCCCGGGGGCGTCACCATGGAAAACCAGGGAATATCTCCTTGGCGCTTCATCAAAACAGGACTCCACCACTATGACGCCGCCAGAAACATTCCTTCCAGAACAAGGTTTGGGTGGAAGCGAGAAATTCCGGAGAAATGGCCAGAAATCCATTCCCCGCCCCCACCGGTGAACCAAAGGTTGGCATCCTGGTCCAGTTCGATGGCCCTTTTCCAAAATCGCCCGACAGAACCCAAGATCGCCCCTTGCAAGCCCGTCTGGATCGCATCGTTTGTGTTCTTTGCTGGCCAGGGTGAATCCGAAGATTGCTCCGATCCAACCTCGGGCAGTTCGGCCGTCCCATCCCCGAGGCTCTTTGCCATCAAATGCCAACCAGGCTGGATGCTGCCGCCCTGAAAAATCCCGGCACCATCCACCCAATTGATGGTCAAAGCCGTTCCCGCATCCACAATCATGCAGGGTTTGCCTAAGGCGAGATGATAAGCGGCCTTTGCGGAGAGCAAGCGGTCGACCCCCACCCTGGATGGCTCAACGACTGATAATCGCATGCCTATTTTGGAATGATGATTTAACCAGCAGACTGATCCGCCTGATCGGATGAGGCAAGCGTTCAACCTTTCGGTTTCAGCAGGTACCACACCGGCCAGAATCCAGCGATATGGTACTTCCCCCGCGATAGCCATCGCCTCGGCTACGCACACATCGTGAAAATTCTCGCAACCGTGGCTCAGCGTGAGCACTTTGGCAATGCCCCCACCATGCCGGATGGCCACCTTGATGCGGGAATTTCCGACATCGACAGCCATGTCGGGGGCAGTCATGAATCCGCACCGGCCAGTTCAGCTTCCTGAATAGAGTCCAGTTGCCTTTGGATTGCCACCATCAATTCGGATAGTCCCCTGCCGGTCACCGCGGAAAAGGCCATCACTTCCTTGCCGATCTTCCGGGCTAAATCAGCCCGTATCTCCTCGGAACCTGACAGCTCGCATTTGCTCAATGCGACAATTTCCGGTTTGCGGCCGAGGTCTTCGCTCCGCATCTCGAGTTCGTTCCGGACCACCCGGTAGTTTGCCAACGGATCCGAACCATCCGTGGGGAACGGTTCCACCAAATGGACCAGCAACCGGTTTCGCTCAACATGACGCAAAAATTCATGGCCCAATCCCACCCCTGCATGAGCCCCCTCGATCAACCCAGGCAGGTCAGCCAGGACAAACACCCTTTCGCCCCCCATGTACACAGCCCCCAGATTCGGCTGCTTGGTGGTGAACGGATAATCCCCGATCTCAGGTTTCGCACGACTCAACCGGCTGAGAAGGGTTGATTTTCCAGCATTCGGAAGGCCGACCAGACCCACATCGGCAATCAATTTCAATTCGAGGAGGATAGTCCGCTCTTCGCCGGGTTCACCCTCCTGAAAAATTCTTGGTGCGCGATTGGTGGACGAGGCAAACGCCCGGTTGCCCTTCCCGCCCCGGCCGCCCTTCGCAACAACCACCCGATCACCATCGGCGGTCAGGTCCCGGATGATGTTTCCCCGATCGCGATCGATGATGAGAGTCCCCGGCGGGACCCTGATAACCAGATCAGCGGCTTTGCGACCGGAGCTGTTATCCCCGCTCCCGCCACCGCCAGAATCCGCGCGCCAGTGCTTGCGATTGACAATTTCAGCCAAGCTATCCGCGTTTGCTGCCGCCTCGACGATGACATTTCCGCCATCACCGCCATCGCCGCCATCCGGCCCCCCACGCGGCACATATTTCTCACGGCGGAAGCTCAAGGCCCCGTTGCCGCCATCGCCACCACGAACATGGATTTGAACCCGGTCGATAAACATGAATCTGTTCCCCCAAGCCAATCTTAACAGGGGGCGGAAATTGTATTGGGTTCAAAAAGAATCGGGGCGAACCACGAAAAGTCAGTAGGCGTTCTTGTGACGAAACCCGTGAAACACCGTCAACCACAAGATTTTCAGATCCAGCCAAGGGGTCCAGTGAATGATGTAATAAAGGTCGTACTGCAGCCTCTTGCGCAAAGAGGTGTTTCCCCGCCATCCGTTCACTTGCGCCCATCCTGTCAGGCCCGCCTTAACGGCATGGCGAGCCATGTAGGTGGGAAGGGATTTGCTGAACTGCTTGGTGAATACCGGCCTTTCCGGCCGCGGCCCCACCAAGCTCATGTCCCCAACCAAGACATTCCAAAGTTGGGGTAACTCATCCAGACTTGTAGCCCGCAAAAAACGCCCAAGGGGGGTTGTTCGGTCATCCCCTTTCCTGGCCCAAATTGCTCCGGTTGATTTCTCTGCGTCCGCTCGCATGGAACGGAATTTCAGCATCATAAAACTGGCCCCATTGAGGCCACATCGCTCTTGCCTGAAAAGAACAGGGCCAGGGCTCGTCAATTTCACCAACAAAGCAATACATGCCAACAATGGAGAAATAACAATCAAGCCGATTAAAGAAAGAAAAATATCCATACATCTTTTAAAAACAACATTTAGCCCATAATACGGATTTTCGCGAACACTTACCAATTGCTGCCCGTCCAAATTGCTAACCCGTACGGTCAAACCGGCCATTCCGGGAATATCTGGAACCAATCGAACATCGGCGAATGTGGAGGCCAACACATCAAACACACGGCGCACCTCACCATGGCGATTCATCGGAAGGGCCACAAAAACATGGCCAATCCGGTATTTCTCAATAAGCTTTGGCAAATCCTCTGTTTTCCCCAACACATCCAAATCAGAGCATTGTGGTCCGGGTTGATCCTCAATAAACCCCACGGGCCGAATCCCCATCCAGGTGGTTCTGCGCAAGGACCTTGCGGTACGGCGAGCCACCCGACCAGTTCCGACCACCAAGGCGAACGAAACATCCCAACCTGCCCGGCGGAAAGTCCGAACCAAACTCCACCCACACCGGCGCCCCAACACGACGGCACACGATGAAACCAAAAAGAAAACCAAAAGTGCCGCACGGGATTCGTACCCACCGCGGATCATGAAAAGGGCAGTGGCCACAAAAAGTGTGGCCAGGGCGGTTCCCTTGACGGCCCCCACCATTTCCTCACGCAACCTGCGCATGCGGTCGAAGGTGTACTGGCCAGTCATTTGAAAGGCCAAAAGCCCCAGACCAACCACCCATGGGAGTGAGAAGAAACACTTTTCCAATTCGGGAACATCGTTCCACAAGGGAATCCAGCCGCTATCAAAGCGAACCCAATAGCTAACTAGCCAGCTGGTGAAAAGTAGGACTGCATCACTCAGAACAAACCATGAAACCAAAATCTGATTGCTACGCGCTATCATCCGGAACCGGCTCCCTGCCAGCATTGGCGGGCTGAAACTTTGGACATACCTTGTTCCAATGTGTTCCTTCAGAGCAAGTCCAAACCAATCGAGTGGAATCCCCGATGAATACCGACCTTCCTGAATTGGCCGAAAACTATTCAGCAAACCTTCTATTGCGCCTGCTAGCATGCCCGGGAACC
>JAFMJU010000317.1 GCA_017853285.1 Gemmataceae bacterium | reverse complement strand
CCACGCAAGGTTTGGGCCGGCTGCAACTGCAACGCTACCATTAGAAGGCCGACTAGCGACATGGTTTCCCCCCCGAGAAACAGAGTGGGCCGGATACCGTCAAAGCGGGCGGCAAGTCAACCGGGGCGGATAGATTTGCTCATGGGTGGAAAGCAGCGTGAGATTGGTCAATCTTTCTCGGGTGGTGGTTCCTTACCCTTGGGGCCTTTTTCCTTGCCTTTTCCGGGGCTTTTTTTGCGGGTCCAGCCTTCGGGAGTGGGTGGCGGCAGTAGTGGCCGGGTGAGGCGGTCCACTTCTTCGCGCCAATCTTCGGGCCGAAGTTCCACGCGTGGAACATGCAGGGTGCGCTCCAGATCCTCGCCCAGGCCGAGGCTTTCCAGATGCACCCGCTGGATTTCGGCATCCAGCCGACGGAGCCATTCGGGCACATCGCGCCCCACGCCCACGGGCTTGACGGAGAAATTGTCCACTTCTTCCTGGAACAGGGCGAGGGCCGGGCAGGCGTAACGCTCGCGGGTTAGGGAGGCCCCCTCGCAATCCTCGCTTTCCAGCCAGGCTCTCGATTCCTCCTGGACCGGACGCACCAGGGCGCAGATGCGGTCGAGTGCCATCGATTTGACGAAACGCTCCTCCACCCGGTCGCGGATGGTGCCCAACCGGGCGGCGTGCTTTTGTTCCAGCGCGGCAAGACGCGTGACCTGGGCCTGTGCATCCGCGGCTGAATTGCGCTCCACACGGCTGGCCCACAGGCGGGCGGCCACGGTGCGCCCCAGCCGCGCCAGTTGCTCATGGGCTATGAGGTGCGGGCGCAGTTCCCAGGCGCGACGTTCATAACTGGCCTTCAGGGCCAGGAAATCGATGAGTATGTGCAGGTTTTGACCGTAATCAGACAGCGTGGTGGTGGTGTTGTAGTCCTTGAACTCCTCGTAGTTTTCCACCAGCGTTTTCAGGATGAGTTCCAGCTTGCGGGCCGACTGACCGGCGTCGGCCTTGCCTTCCTCGATATCGCGCACCAGCTTGACCCGGTCGTAGGTTTCCGGTTGGCGGCCCAAGTCTTCCAGGTAACGGCCCGCTCCCCGGTGCAGGATGCCACGGAGGTTGGCCAGTGTCATGAAACGGGTGTGGAACAGGTCGTTGCCGTAGGTCTGGATGAAGGACCGCAGGTCCTCGTAATCCTTCTCGCTGGTCAGGTTTTCCAACGGGCTCATCTGGCCGCTGCGGCTGTGTTCCACCCAGAGCCTGGAAAAACCAGCCAGCACTTTTTCAAGCGTGTCCACCAGATTGCGGTCGCCGGGCGGGGCGGATTTCTCGTCCACCTCGTCCGACTGAACCAGATTGCGATTCAGGGCGAGGTATTGGTGGTCCTTATCCGGGATCAGCAGTTCGGCCTGGAAACCCTCGGGCTTGCGGATCACCTCACCCCTGACAGGGCAGGCATTGGCAACCGCCTCCACCACCGAGACAAGGCCGGCCTGGTAGTAGTGCACGAACTCGGTCACCGCCGGCACCCGCTCCCGCGGGCGGGTCTCCATCTCCCGCGCCTGCTCCAGGACCCGCAGCGTCTCCGCCAGGAGGCCGATGCGGGGCAGGCTTCCCACCAGGGCCCGCAACACGGCCAGGGCAGTGCGGGCCCGCAACAGCGCCTCGGGTGAGCCACCCTGCGACAACGGGGTGTAGAGAAGATTTTCCGACTGAAATTCATCCAAAAATCCGGGCAGGAGCTTGCGAGCCAAGGCCCGGTCACCCTCCAGAATGGCCCGTTCCAGTTGGATGCCTCCATAGGCCCAGCGCGGTTCACCCAACCCCTGTTTGCCGGCCACCAACGGCTTGGGATTCAACCAGAATTTGCCATCGCGGTTGATGGCCCGCAGGGCCATGGAGGCCATCTGCTGCTCGAGGGTGGAATTGATGGCACCCAATGTCAGCCGTTCGCGCAGGCTCCTTCGCCGCTCGAAATTCATCAGGGCGTCCACATCGGCGGATGACGGGGCCGGCAATTCCTGGCCGTGCACCGCCAAGGCCAGGCCCATCAGCGCCTCCTGGCGGGCGACGCATTCCGTTTGCCAGTCCCCCAGCCGTTCGGCCACCTTGGCGGGGAGTTCTCCCGTCTGGGGCATGAGGCGCGCCGCAAGGCGTGTCAACCGGCCGATGATTTCCTGGAACTCCAGGCGAACCTCCAGCTCATCGGCCACCTCCTCGAGATCAAAGGGGCCCTCGGAATCCTCCTCCTCGCCCGCCAAACCGGCGGCCGATCCTCCACCGCCGGATTCCCACCCTAGGGCCGATTCCAGAAACTCGACCTTTCGCCCGGGTTTCTCATCGATATCAGGATCGATGCCATCGGAACCCGACCCCGGGACCAAACCATCCAGGTCCATCAGCGCGCCGGCGTTGGCGCGCACCAGGTCCACAAAGCGGGTCACCATCCATTCCGGTCCGCGTCCCGAGGCGGCGTCTTCGCCGCTTTTGGCGGCCATCACCAGGTACCGTGTGGCCATACGCTCGAAGCTGAACTGGCCATCCTCCAGCGGCACCTTCTCCGACCGTCCCACCCAGTGGACCAACAGGCCCTGCGCGCTATTCAATTCGGAGCGCCGGAGCAGCGCATCGAGGACCAGGCAGTAGGCCTGGGGGGTGTTCAATTTCGCGACGCGTTTTTTCCAGAATTCGAGATCGCCCGTGCCGTCGCCATGGTCGCGCCAGTCGGCCAACGCCTCAGCCACCCGCTCGCCGGTGCGCAGGAACTGCGAACCGCGCACGGTGCGAGCGTCGGCCACCCGGTAGGTGGCGTGGGGGTCCCACCACGCGGCCAGTTCCTCCAGCGCGGCCTGGGCCCCCGCAGCAACCGTCCGGTTGCCTGTGGCCGCAGCCTCGCTCCAGACCATCACCCCGTACTGGAACAGCATTTCCACGGCCATCAACAGCTCGTCCACCCGGTGGTCGCGCGTGGCGTCCTCACGGGCCGACCCGAGGGGGAACATCCCCTGAAAACCCAGCACATTCCACGGATCGGCGAATGCTCCCGAGCGGATTCCCCGCTGGATCAGCAGGCGGAGCTGGTCGATGCGGTTGAGGGCCTGCTCCAAGTGGCCCCTGCGAGCCTCCCCCTCCCCCAGGCGCAATCCGCCCAGCACCCGCGACATCAGCCGGTGGGACAGGGGCTCGATCTTCTCGGCCTCCTGGAGGCTGGCGGCGGTGAAACCGAGGCGGGCGTAGACCAACGAAAGGTAGCGTTGCTGCATTTGCAACGCGCGGTTTCTCGCCAGCCAGGCGTTGAGGAAATGACGGACCTTGCCGAAGGGTTGGCGGACCTGCTTCGCCTCGAGGACCAAACGATCGCGGTGGGGGCCCTCCACGGCCCGCATGGCCTCGTGGTAGAACTGGTCCCGCAGGCGCGCCACCTTGGGCACCAGCACGCTGAGGGATTGCGACGAGTCCAACATGCCCGGACCGCCACCCACCAGCCCCGCGGCCATGAGCAGTGTGCCCGCCAGCACCGCGGCGCATTCGGTCTCGCGTTCCTCGAGGGTGCCCCGCTCTTCCGCGGAACCGTGGCCGACGAGGTTGCTCCAATCGGCCAGCGCGATCAGCACCAGCCTCCGCACCACCATCCGGCAGTACCGCCCCTTGGAATCGATCGCGGCGGGATCCCATTCGCCGAAGACATGGTTGGGCCTGAGGTTAGCCGGATGGCCGTGGTCGTAGGCCCGCATGTCGATGGCGATTTCACCGACCTGTTCGAGATCCAATCCGGCCTCGGCCAGCACGCTGGGAGACACCTTGCGGAGCAGGTCGACCGCCTTACCCACCAACCGCCCCATGGGCCCCCAGGAAGGACCAGCGTCACGCAACCAGACGGGCACGGGGCGGTGGCGCTCGTGATCGTAGGGTTCGCCCAGCGACTTGTTTTCCAGCACGGCCAGCGGGCGGTAGCCCAGAAAATCGTTCAGGCGCCGCAGCACCTCGCGGACGAAGTCAGGCTTGCGGCCTTCCCACGCCTGGGGATCTGGCTTGCTGCCACGCTCCTCCCGCAACGCCAAGACAGTCTCGATGACCCGGGCCAGGAAGAATGGCTGGAATAGTTCGCCCTCGCGCCCCTTCAAATGGTGCAGGAGATCCTCGTGGTGGACGAGGTAGGCATCCATTGTCTCGGCCGTGAGATCCAGCACCTCACGGGCCTGGGCGGAATCCCGGAATGTGGGTTCGCCGGCAAGGTTGTCCAGCCATTCGCCCAAAAGGCGCAGCAATGAGACCCAAACGCGGGGCCGCCCCGCTTCAGCCAATTCGCCATAGACCTTGCTGAGCGTCTGGCGCCACCGGCCATCCGGCGCCCCTTGCGAAAAGTTGCAGTATCCCAACAGACGGACGGCGTCTTCCCTGCTGATGCCGGTGGTGTGGGTCTCACTCAAAGGGAAACACCCTGTTGATTCATCTTGCTCCCGCCCAATCCCGTCCGGTTCACCTTGGTCTGGGTGCACCTAAAAATGACAGGAATCGATCCATTCCAAACTAATCGGGCGAAGCCCAAGGCTAACTTTTTCAAGGTGCCCGGGGAAAGCCAAATCGGTCCCCTGGATCGCTTTGGACCGCCCAATTTATCATGGTCGGAAAAAGCCAAAGGTCCAAGGGCATAAAGCCCTTGGACCTTTCATTGGACACGATCGGGTCCGATGGGGTTTTATACCCCCAAGATCAGGCCTTGGCGGTCTCGGCCTTGGGCTCCTTGACCGCATCGGCAGTCTCGGCGGCGCCCTTAGGACCGATTTGCACATCCACGAATGCAATCAGGGCTTTCGCGCCACCATCCCCGATGCGGTAGCCATGCAGCTTGAGAATGC
>JAFMJU010000316.1 GCA_017853285.1 Gemmataceae bacterium | reverse complement strand
TGGCTCGCCGCTTGTCATGGGTGACAAGGTGTTCGTGGTGACCGGTCATGGAGTGGACCCTGAAACCCATAAGGTTCCCGAACCAACAGCCCCAAGCTTTCTTGCGGTTGACCGAAACACGGGAAAAGTTGCATGGCAAGACGCGAGTCCTGGTGAAGCCATCATGGAAGGCCAATGGTCCAACCCGGTTGGTTTTGAGGTCGGATCCAAGGCCCAGGTTGCGTTTCCAGGTGGAGATGGTTGGCTGTACGGTTTTGACCCTGGGACTGGGAAAAAGCTGTGGAAATTTGACTGCAATCCAAAGGCTGCGATGTTCAAACCCGGTGGCCGCGGCGACAAAAGTTACATCATGGGGACCCCCGTTTTCCATGACGGCTTGATTTATGTCAGCGTTGGGAACAACCCGGATGATGGCCCCGGGGTGGGGCACCTCTGGTGTATTGATCCTTCCAGACCAGGCGTGGCCGGGCCCGATGGTGTCAGGGATCTGACTCCACCTGATCAAAAATTCCAGTCCGCAGGTGCCAATGCCTCGTCGGGGCTGGTCTGGCATCTGGGTGGTGCCTTGAACCCCAAACCGGAGGACGGTCGCGAGGTGGCTTTTGGTCGCTCTTTGAGCACCGTGGCGGTAGCCGACGGTTTGCTGTATGCGGCCGAGTTGGATGGCTATCTGCACTGCCTGGATGCGAAATCCGGAAAAAAACATTGGGAACATGATCTAAAGGACGGCACGTGGAACAGCCCGTTTGTCGCGGATGGGCGGGTGTTCATGGGAACCGATTCTGGCGATTTATTTGTGTTTCCTCACGGGAAAGACAAGAAGGAGCCGTCTAAAATTGAAATGGAGCAGGGATTGAAAGCTCCTCCCTGCGTGGCCGGCGGGGTGCTTTACCTGCATAACGGCACCACTTTGTTTGCCATCGGCAGCCGCTAATCAGTTCAGAGAGGAAGAATCTGTGTCGCACTCCAAAGCGTATGATCCCGTGGATTATTTTTCCCCGGCGCGTTTTTTCGATCCCGCCGTTTCCCTTGAAAAAAAGGTGGCCCAGGCAAAAGTTGAACTGGATCAGCATGTGCGGGACATAGTCCAGTGGCACTTTAGCCCCGATACGGGCACTCCTTTTTGGCTCGAAAAGGCGAAAAACTACCAATTTAATCCCCTCAAGGATGTGAAGGGTTTTGAGGACCTCCATCTGTTTGGGGCCTTCGAGGATGATTGGTTGCGTGGTGGTCCGATTAGCCGTTGGATCCCCAAGGGCCTTCAGGGCAAGCCCACTTACGTTTTTGAGACTGGCGGTACGACTGGCCTGCCCAAAAGCCGTATGGTTATCGATGATTTCCGTATCGATTACGAGATGATGTCGGAAACTCTACCCGACAAGTTTTTTCCAAAAGGTTCCAATTGGTTGATGCTGGGGCCGTCAGGGCCCAGGCGTCTGCGTCTGGCGATTGAGCATTTGGCCCAACACCGAGGGGGGATCAGTTTCTGCGTTGATTTGGATCCCCGATGGGTGGTCAAGCTCATCAAAATGAAGAATTTCGAGCAGGCCAACCTGTACAAGGAGCACTGCATCGATCAAACCCTCAGCGTTCTGGCCGGTGGTCACGACATCAAATGCATGTTCACCACCCCCAAATTGCTGGCAGCATTGGATGAGGCCCTCCGTAACGGCAAACTGGAGGAGAAATTCAGGTCGCTTGGCAAGAAAGTGCCCGCCGGCGGTTTGCGCAGCATCAAGGCGGCGGGCATCACCGGTATTTTCTCCGGTGGGACCGAGTTCACCCCTCAATTCACCCGCGAAGCCCACGAGGAAATGTTGGACAACGGGGATGTCTACATGACCCCCACGTATGGAAACACTCTCATGGGGTTGGCTTGCTCCAAGCCGATTGGTCCTGAGGATGGGTTCAAGATTTCCTACTACGCCCCCCAACCCCGGGCGGTGATCGAGGTGGTAGACCCCAAGGATTACTCCAAGAAAGTGGGCTATGGCGAAACGGGCAGGGTTTTGCTCACCACCCTCACACGCGAATTTTTCGTTCCCCGCTTTCCCGAGAGAGACGAGGGGGAGCGCGAACCTCCCTTCGAAAAGTACCCTTGGGACGGGGTCAGCGGTGTCCGACCCTTCAGCGAATTGGCATCCTCGACCGTCGTCGGGGTCTACTAACGGATAAGTAACTAAACCCCGGCCGATTTTTGGCCGGGTCCTTTTTTTGCCCAGGGTGTCCACCAATGATTCACATTCCCGCATTGAGACAGGGAAATCCTTACAAGAGTCTGGAAAAGACCACCTTGGTCCACCATGTGACCGGTGATCCTTTGGCGGAGGTGAGCCAGGTCACTGGAAGCATGATCGTGCGTGACTTGGCCCGCATGGAGTCTGCCCGAAAAGAGCTTCAGTCCATCCCTTCAGCCGAATTGTTGGCCAAGGTCAAGTTGGCAGGCAAACTTTTCGCCACCGCCGACCTTCCGCTTGGGGATGGAACGCAATCTTTCGAGGATTACCTTCGCAATCTTTCGGGTAGCACGGGATCGCCGGTTGTGTTTTGCCGGCGCAATGCGGCAAAGGTCCAGTATGTTCTCGAACATATCGATGAAATTATTGCCGGATTGACCAGAGGGTTGGATCTCCGTGTTCTGGATCAGGGGCATTTGGTTCAGGATGGCCGCACCGTTTGCTTTTACCCCGCAACCAGCAGTTTGGGGGCTATTCTTCCCAGCAACTCCCCTGGTGTGCATAGCTTGTGGGTGCCATCCATCGCCTTGAAAATACCGTTGGTTCTCAAGCCGGGCCGGGAGGAGCCATGGACCCCTTATCGTGTCCTTCAGGCATATAAGGCCGCCGGGATTCCCGCCGCTGCCCTGAACATGTATCCCACCGACCACGGAGGGGCAGGTGAGATATTGCGGGGTTGTGGCAGAAGCCTCCTTTTCGGTGACAGCACCACCACCGATCCCTACAAGAATGACCATCGGGTTGAACTCCATGGCCCTGGCTACAGCAAGGTGGTTTTGGGTGAAGATGCCGCGGACAACTGGCCTGATTACATCGATTTGATGGTGGAAAGCGTCTGCGCGAACGGCGGGCGATCCTGTATCAACGCGTCCGCCGTCTGGACTCCGCGTCACGGGCGCGAGATCGCCGAAGCCATGGCCGAAAGGATGGCCAAGATCACTCCCCGGCCGTGGGATGATCCATCGGCGCAACTATCCGCGTTCGCCAATCCGGATATCGCTGAAAGGATTTCCGGCATGATCGACGGACTTTTGGCGACTCCGGGGGCTGAGGACCTGGTGCTGAAGCATCGCGGCACCCCCCGCTTGCACAAGGAAGGGCGTTGTGCCTGGCTGCAACCTTCGGTTGTCTGGTGTGAGTCCCACCAGCATCCCCTGGCCAACAAGGAATTCCTTTTCCCTTACGCCAGCGTGGTCGAGGCCGATCAGGACGAGGTTCTCGAATTGATCGGTCCGACCCTGGTGGGATCTTTTATCACCGCGGATGAGTCATTCAAGGAGCGCCTTCTCGCCACCCGAAATGTGGAACGGCTCAATGTGGGCCCGCTTCCCACCAATGTGGTCAGTTGGGACCAGCCCCACGAGGGGAACCTGTTCACGCACCTCTACAAGCAGAGGGCGTTCGCCATGGCTCCATTGAAGCGTTAGGCCGGCGTTTGTGGTGAATTACATCCTGACTGAGAAACGCCAACCCCGCCTCGCGCCCCGTTTGTACACCGGCGTTGGGAGTCTGGATGCGTTGTCCCAAATTGCCGACGCTCTCGGGGATGGGTCGGTTTGGCTGGTGACTGACCCGGGCCTGCATGGGCATGGCTATCCGGACAGGGCGCAGAAACTTCTGGAAAACGCAGGTTTTAAGGTCATACTCGTCAGCGATGTCCAGGAAAATCCTGATTCCCTGGTGGTGCGAAAACTGGGTGACCGGCTTTCGTCTGACAATCCATCATTGATTGTCGCTTTGGGGGGCGGGAGTGCACTCGACACCGCCAAGGCGGCCAACCTGCTGGCTTTTAGCGGCGGTGAAATGGTTGATTACCGTGGCTATGGCAAAGCCAAGGGTAAACTTCTGCCGATGGTGGGGATTCCCACCACCACCGGAACTGGGTCGGAATCCCAATCCTACGCGGTGATCGAGGAAAGGCAGAGCCACCTGAAAATGGCTTGTGGAGATCCACAATTGCTTTTTCACACCGTGATTCTGGACCCGGAATTGGCTGCCAGTCAGCCAAGGAGGGTTGCTGCGGTGAGTGGTTTGGATGCCCTAACGCATTCCCTTGAATCCCATGTCACCACCAGGAAATCGCCACTCTCGCACATGTATTCCATGGAGGCATGGAGGCTTCTTGTGGCTGCGTTTCCCAAAATGCTTCAGGAGAAACCCGACCTTGAAACAGTGGCCGAAATGCAGTGGGGGGCTTTTCTTGCGGGTGCTGCCATAGAGCAATCCATGCTCGGGGCATGCCACGCAAGCGCCAACCCGTTGACCGCCCATTATGGGCTGGTGCATGGCCTTGCGGTTTCCCTGATGATGCCCGGTGTGCTGCGATTCAACAGTGGGGGGGCCGATGGTCCATACGGTTCACTGGCAAGGATTGCAGGCCTTCCCGGAATCCGACCCGCCGAAGAACTGGCAGGAATGCTGGAAAAACTGGCTTCCTCCGCTGGGCTCGAAACTCGCCTTCGTGATTGCGGGGTGAATGAGGGGATTTTCCCCATCCTCGCCGAGGAAGCATTCGATCAATGGACGGGCAAATTCAACCCCCGTCCGGTATCGGAAAGTGATTTCGTAGAGATTTACAAATCTGTTTTCTGAGCCTTTGGTATTCCAAAACA
>JAFMJU010000315.1 GCA_017853285.1 Gemmataceae bacterium | reverse complement strand
CAGGCGGCGGAGACGGGGGGGCGGTCCTCGCCCGGGCACTTGAGGATAGGTTTGAGGCGCTGCTGGCCGCCGGAGCCGTTGACCACCTTGACCAGCACGGCGACGGGCTTGCCGGTGGCGAGCTGGGTGGTGGCGGGGCCGCGGGCGATCTTCACGCGGCCCTCGGGGTTGATGCGGACCTCGAGCAGGGCGGCGGGATCGAGCGCCGCCTGCAGCGCCTCGGCATCGGGGGCCTGGAGCGCGGCGGTGAAGGCCTGCTTCAGCGCGGGGTTGGCGGCGGCGTGGGGGGCCAGGGCCTTGACCTGGCGGGCGAGGGGGGCCAAATCGGTGGGGACTGATTCGAGCGGGGCCTGGCAGAGTGCCAGCAGGGGGAGCAGGTGCAGCATGGGGCGGGTCCGTCGGTTGTTTGGCAGTTTTCAGGGTAATCGAAAACCGGGGACGGGTGAAACGGAACGGGCCGGGGAAGGCCCCGGCCCGTTCACCAATTTGGATAAAATCGGGTGTTATTTCAGCATGACATCGATCTTGGCGTTCTTGCGCTGCTGGGCGAGGACGGCCTGGAAGAGTTCCTCGGTGAACATCTCCTGGGCATCGAACTTGGCCTTCTCGAAGGTGGAGCCGGGGCCGTTGCGGCGCTCGTTGACCTTGACGAGGTTGATGGCGAACTCGGTGGCGATGGGCTGGCTGACCTCGCCGGCCTTCATGGCGAAGGCGACCTTGGCCACCTCCTCATCGACGGCGAACTTGCGGGGTATGAAGCCGATGACGCCGCCCTGGGCGCCGTTGGCCTCCTGCGAGTATTTCTTGGCGGCGTTCTCGAAGGTGATCTTGCCGGAGGCGACCTCCTCGCGGATGGCGGCGACGCGGGCCTGCACGGCGGCCTTCTCGGCGGGCGGCATGGTGGGCGAGACGCGCAGGGCCAGGTGGCTGACATGCACCATGGTGCCGTCGAAGAAGTCCTTGTAGCCGGTGTAGTAGTCCTTCAGCAGCTTGTCGGTGATGCGCGGGGCCGCGAAGGCGCCCCAGGAGAGCTTGGTGCGGACATTGCTCACCAACTGGTCGTAGGTGATGCCTTGTTCCTTGCACATGGACTCGATGGTCTTGTCCTGTTTCTTCAGCTCGCCGGCGAGCTCCGCCAGCTTGGCGTCGAGCTCGGCCTTGGGGACGGCGGGGCCGCTGGCCTTGATGAACTGCTCCATGAGCAGGTTGTCGATGAGGAAGCCGAGGGCCTCGAGCTGGCGCTGGCGTTCCATGGTGGAGGGGGCGTTGGCGGGGGCGGGTGCGATCCAGCGCATGGCCTGCTGGAGGTCGCCGGCGGTGATGACCTGGCCGTTGACGGAGGCGACGGGCGTGGCCTCCTTGGTGCCGGCGGGCAGGTTGGGCACGGCGGCGACGCCCGCGGTGGCGGGGGGTTGGCCGGGCACGGGGGCCGCGGGGCCCGGGCTGGGCTTGCGGGTTTGGGCGGTGGCCCAGGGTGTGGCCAGGGCCATGGCGGCCAAGCCCAGCAAGGCGTTCTTACGGATCATGTGACGGCTCCCGGCGGTCCATTCCCCACCCTGTGGACAGGGTGGACACAACTCCACTCGGGGTGGGCGGATAGCCGGGGGCCAACAAAAAAAAAAGGCCAACCGGCCGGGTGGGCCGGGTGGCCTGAAATCGTGGAGGCGGGATCACTCGTCGCGGACGAGGTCGCGGTTGACGATTTTTTCCATGGGCAGGCGGCCGGCGAGGATGTCCACCGCGGCCTGGGCGGCCGAGAGGGCCATGTCGGCCAGGGATTGCTCGTCCACGCCGGCGGCGTGGGGGGTGAGGACGACATTGTCGCGGTGGAAGAACGGCAGGATGCCCGGGGGTTCCTCCTCGAAGACATCGAGGCCGGCGCCGCCGAGGTGGCCGGATTCGAGCGCGGCATTGAGGGCCTTCTCGTCGACGATGGCGCCGCGGGCGGTGTTGATGAGGTAGGCGCCCTTCTTCATGGAGGCGAAGGCCTTGGCGTCCATGAGGTGGTGCGACTCGCGGGTGCTGGGGAGGTGCAGCGTGAGCCAGTCGCTTTGCGCCAGCAGGGTGTTCCAGTCGACCAGGTCGATGCCCCTGGCGGCGGCGTAGGCGGTGTCGGGGAAGGGATCGAAGGCGATGACCTTCATCTCGAAGGCGAGGGCGCGCTCGGCGACGGCCTTGCCGGCGCGGCCGAGGCCGGCGATGCCGATGGTGCGGCCGCGGATGGGGGTGTTGATGCCGCGGGGGAAGCCGCCCTTGCGCATGCCGGCATCTTGCGTGACGAGGTGCCTGGCGAGGCCGAGGATGAGGGTGAAGGCGTGCTCGGCGACGGAGCCGTGGTTGGTGCCGGGGGCGATGGTGACGAACTTGCCCAGCTCGGTGGCGGCGGGGACATCGACGGTGTCGAAGCCCACGCCCACGCGGGCGACTACCTTCAGGCGGGGGTGGGCCTGCAGCACGGCGCGGGTGTAGGGCTCGCTGCCGGCGACGACGGCGTCGATGTCCTTCAGGTGCTCCATCACCTCGGACTCGACCAACTGGCGTGGGATGAGGTTGTAGACCACCTCGTGACCGGCGGAGCGCAGCACCCTGGAGAATTCCCAATCCGGCACCGAGCAGAGGTGCGATGGTCCGATGAATACCCTTGCCATCTTGGTGTGTTCCTGAACTGGTTTTGAATGAACCTTGCGAATTGGGATTCTACCCGCCCGCCAGCGACAGCAAGGCCGCCTGGCAACGGCGGGCGAGACTGAGGCGGTGTTGGCGGTTGATCTCGAGGGCCTGGGGGAGATCGATGGCCTGGAGCTGCACCGGATCGCCCGGGCGGAGGCGGCCGAGGCGGTCGAGGTCGGCCTCGATCACCTGGGCGACCTTGGCGTAGCCACCGAGGGTTTGGCAGCCCGCGCCGAGGATGATCCATTCGCTGGCGGAAGGGGCCTGGATGATGCCGGGGCAGACTGGCTCGCTGGTGAGGCCGGTGGGGGGTGACGGGGCGGGGGCATGGAGGCGGAGGCGCACGCCCATGCGGTTGATCCGGTCATCGACGGCGGCGGAGGGGGGCTGGTTTTCTGGCCAGCCGAGGAGACCCCACTGGGGGCCGGGGAGGACGCGGAGGGCCGCGGTTTGCGGGGCCGGGAGGGCCCAATCGGCCTCCATGTGGCGGAAGGGGAGGCGGGATGTTTTGGCGGGCAGGAAGGCATCCGCGTGCAGGGGCGCCAGGCTTTGGCGGCTGCCGGCGATGCGGGGGGTGTCGAAGCCGCCGTGGACCGCCAGGTAGCCGCGGAGGCTGCCTGTGACCGGGCCGAGGGCAAGGGTATCGCCGGGCTCGAGGGTGCCACTGGACCAAGGGGCCAGCTGCTGGTTTGTGCCATCGGGACGGTGGATGCGTGCTGACAAAACGGAACCAGAGACGGCGAAGGCCACGGAAGCGGTGGCCCGCACGGTGGGGCCGACCAGGGAAAACTCGAGGGCGGCGGCGTTTGCCTCGGGAGGGTTGCCGGCGAGGGCGTTGGCGAGGCTGAACGACCACCTGTCGGCAGGGCCACCGGGGCCCACGCCCCGGTCGCGGAGGCCGGGGCGGGAGGAATCGATCAGCAGGTCGAGCGGGCCGTTTTTCAGCAGGTTCAGGCCGTTTTGTGGCATGGATGGTCACGGCCTGGGCTGGAGGGGGGCGGTGGAAGCAAACCTGCTCTACTTAAGGTATGTCCGCTCTGGAGGGCCGGAAACAGGGGGGCTTGGAGTCAGCCGGGGTGCGGGCTTTCGGCGGGAAATTGCTGTAGAAATGGGTAATATGGGAAATATTTAAAGCTATAGTTGGCCATCTTGGTGCATGAATAATCGATATAACCGGCAAAATTTTTCCAGTCGGTGTATTGACCGTTGATTGGCAAGCTTTACCTTAATCTTCATGCCTCCGAGTCTACCCAGATTCGGATGTTGGTTTGGATTCGCAGGATGTGTGGCTCGGTTGCCTCCGTCCTCGGAATCGAGTTGCTTCACTCCTCTTTGGAAGGGATTTCCTCACATGTTCAGCGCAATCCTGATGGTGGCCATGACCACCGGCGTGCAGGCCCCCGAGTTCTTCTTCAAGAACAAGGCCGAGTCCTGCGGCACCCCCGTTGTCGTTTCCTCCTGCTCGGGCTGCTGCGGTGGCCGCGAGGGTGTGATGGCCCGCCTGCATGACAAGGCTGACAAGAAGGGCTGCTGCGGCGGTGAAGTGGTCAGCCATGGCTGCTGCGGCGGCCGCGAAGGGCTGATGAGCCGTCTGCATGACAAGAAGGGCTGCTGCGGCGGCGAAGTGGTCGGCAACGGCTGCTGCGGCGGTCGCGAAGGCATCATGACCCGCCTGCACGACAAGCTCGACAACAAGGGCTGCTGCGGCGGCGAGGCTGGTGGCCGTCGTCTGGGCCATCACCGCACCCACGGCTGCTGCGGCGGCTGATTCGCGGAGGATTGAATGATCGCAACCCGCCGGGCCCTTTGGGGCCCGGCGGGTTGTTTTTTTGGGACAGTCAGGCGTTATACTTGGCGCATGGAAACGGTAGTCAAAAATGTGACTGACATGGCGGGCAGCGAGCGGTGTGTCTCAAAGCTTCCCCAATGGTGTCAAGTTTTTGAAGGAATGAGCGACGAGGAAATTTCAGCCTTGGAACGCGATATTGTTCGTGATGTTGGTGGAAGGTTTCCGGAAATAGCAGATAATGTCAGCAGTTTTTAAACTGGCAAAAATTCACCTTGCTTATATTTGCATTCAGCCAATGTCTTAAAAATCGCATGGGGCGATAATAAAACCTGAATTTTCCAATGCTTGGCGCACGGTGGTGGCGATGGTTGCAGCCTGGGGGCTGTCGCCGTGGATGCAGAGGG
>JAFMJU010000314.1 GCA_017853285.1 Gemmataceae bacterium | reverse complement strand
AGCCGACATCGGTTTGCCAGAGTTGCTTGCCGGTGTGATCGAAGGCGATCACGCCGGTTTTGCCCTGAAAGGTGTAGATGCGGTCGGAGTCGGCGGCGGGGGTGCTGGCGGCAAAGCCGTGGTCGCGGATCTTGTTCTCCTCGGGCAGGCGGGCGGAAACGGGGGAATTCCACAAGGTGGAGCCATCCTTCAGGCTGATGGCGATCAGGTGGCGTTTCAGGTTCTCCTGGGAGCCAACCGGCTGGCCGGGCACGAAAAAGCCGGTGTAGCAGGTGAGATAGGCGCGGTCGCCCCAGACGATGGGGCTGGAGGCACCCGGGCCAGGTAGTGCAACCTTCCAGGCGAGGTTGTCAGTCTGACCCCACCTCAGCGGCGGTTTGGCGGTAGCATCGGTACCCTGCCCTGCAGGGCCGCGGAAGTTAGCCCAAGGGTTTTCGGCGGCGGGCAGTTGCCGGCCGAGCAGGGTTGCCAGGGACACGGACAACCAGAACAGTCTCACCATGGTCGGCTCCTTGTTACTTGAAAATCAGGGGGTATGTTCCGGGAAGTCGGCCTGGTAGCGTTTCACCAATGTGGGAATATCGTTGGTCACGATATAGATGCGGCCTTTGATTTTGCGGACCGCGCCAGGTTCAAGGCCACCAAGGCGGAAGTCGCTGTGCAGGCAGCGGGCCACGCCCTGAAACAATTCCTGGTACGGTTCCCATGCCATGGCCAGGACCATTTTTTCATCGGCGCTGAAACAGCCGATGAGGCCGCTGGAGGGAATCAGCGGGGAAAGGGGCCTAGGATTGGCATCCTCGCGGGGCACACCCCTGGGCACCCAGACCTGGCCGGGGGTGTAGCGGGCTTTCTTGGCCCAGTTGTCGGTGGGCATGCGGGTCAGCTTGCCATCGAGGAACAGGAAGCATTTTGGCAGGTAGTCATCGAGGTTGCCCCGGAAACCGGCACCGAACCCGGTGAATGGCCCGAGCCGCACACAGGGCTGGGCCCAATGGGCCTCAGACCGTTTGGCGGTGGGATTTTTGGCGACCAGGTCGAATGTAATCTGGTCGGCGTGGGCTGTGATGGTGTGCTCCACCTCGAGGCCATCCGCCAGTGTGTCGCGCAGGCGGATTACCTTTGAATCCCCCTGGGGGGAAAGCCTCTGGCAGGTGTGGGGCACCACCGTGTGTTTGACCCAGTCTGCATCGGTGCTGCCGGCGCGGCAGTAGGCCTCGAGGTAGTTGATACGGACAGGGCCGCCGGGGATTTTTGCGCCGCGGATTTCCAGGTAATGGCCGTCATGGTGGATGGTGAGTCCATCGGCTTGCGCCGGGGTGGCCAGCAGCATCCACGCGCAGAAAATTGGGGCCATGGCAGTGGCGGGGCCTCAGGGTTTGGGGAAGTACTTGTCAATGATCCATTGGGGTTGCCATTGGTCCGGCTTGCGTTCGAAATCGTTGAAGCCGACACCTGGCAGCGAGGCTTTGGTGGAAGCCTGAAGCGGCTGTTTGTCGCCGTAGGTTTTTTGCTGGGCCAGCAGAAGCTTCTCGAGGTGCTGGATGGTGGCGGCTTGGGCAGGGTTGTTGGACAGGTCGGTGATCTCGTTTGGATCATTCTGCAGGTCGAACAACTGGCGGCGGTGGATTTGGGGATAAACGATCAATTTGTGGCGACCATCGCAAACCGAGCGCATCAGGTTTTGGAACGGCATGAACAGCGTGGGCCTGATTTTTGCCGAAGGATCCGCCCAGATGGTTTGCAGCGCGTGGCCGGAAAGTTTTTCGGGCGGGGTGGCACCGGCCACCTGGCACAGCGTGGGGAACAGGTCGAGCAGGTAGGTGAATGAGTTGGTGCTGGAATGTTTTGGCACCCCCGGGCCGGCGATGATGAGCGGGCAGCGCATGCTGTGCTCGTAGAGGCTCTGCTTGCCGAGCAAACCGTGGCTGCCCATGGCCAGGCCGCTGTCGGCGGCGTAAATGACCAGGGTGTTGTCGGCCTTGCCGGATGTTTCAAGCGCGCGCAGGATGCGGCCCACCTGGCCATCGAGGTGGGTGACGAGTCCGTAGTACTCGCACAACTGGTCCGACAGCAGTTTGGGATCCCGCGGGTAGCCGAGGAGATTCTCGTCGCGGACATTCCTGCAAATGCCATTGTTGAACGGGTGAGCCGGCAGGAAGTTGGCCGGCAGCGGCGGGCGTTTGGCGTAGTAGGGGGTTCGGAATTCTTCGGGGGGATTGCGAGGGTCATGGGGGGCGGTGAAAGCGGCGTAGCAAAAAAACGGGTTGGGCCCCTTTTGGGCCTGCAGAAAGCCGATCACCTGATCGGCGAATTCCTCAGAGGAGAATTTGGCGGCGACGCGCCGGTTGACCAACTTGCCATCCATGATGTCGGCGATGGGGGTTTTGGTGTGGTCGGCCATGCCCCCCAGGAAAACCGATTTCGCGTTTGGGAACGCGCGAGTGAGCGAGGCTTCGCCATTGTGCCACTTGCCGGTGGCGAATGTGGTGTAGCCGGCTTCGCGCAGCGTTTCAGGCAGCAGCTTGACGCCTTTTAGCTCATTGGGCACCTCCAGCCAGGTGCGGCCGCTCATCAGCATGGCCCGGCTGGGGATGCAGACGGCCCCGCTGTTGGAGCCGAAGGTGTAGTTGGCCCGGAAGCTCATGCCCCGACGGACGAGGGAGTCCATGTGCGGGGTGCGAATATGCGGGTTGCCCCAGGCGCCGATGGTGTCGGCGCGCTGGTCATCGGCGAAAAGAACCAGGATGTTGGGCCTTGAGGGACCTGTCTGCCCAGGGCAAAGGGCCAGCAGGGCGAAAGCCAAAAGGCTGGTCATATGCCACCGCCCACCAGGGTTTTCAGTTCTGTGATGGCGCGGAGGACGCCTTCCTTGGGGTCTTCGTTCGCCTCGTGCTCCACCGCGAGGTAACCCCGGAAGTTGACCTTTTGCAGCATGGCGACCAAGCGCTTCAGGTCGGCGGGTTCCTTGGCTTTCCCCTTGGGATGCATCTCGGTCTTGAGTTGGGCGACCACGGCGTAGGGGGCAATTTTTTCCAGATCGCCGTAGGGATCATCCGTGCGGAAGTTGCCGGTGTCGAGGTTGACGCCGAAGTTGGGGTGGTTGACCGCCTTGACGAGCGTGAGGAGATCCTCCACCCGCGCGGTGATGCCACCATGGTTTTCGAGGGCCAGGATGACGCCGTATCGGGCGGCGTGGTCGCAGGCCTGGCCGATGGCGTTGATGCAACGCTCCTGGGCCTTGGCGAGCGTGTCGCCTTTTGGCAGGTTGCCGGCGAAAATGCGGATGGTCTTGCCGCCCAGGATGGAGCATTTTTCCACCCAGTCGTTCACCAATTGCAATTGGGATTTATGCTTGGCCGCATCGGGCGTGGTGAAGTCGTTGCCCACCGCGGTGCCGGTGATGTCGAGACCCAGTCTGGCGCAGTGGAGCTTGTAGCGCGCCATGGCGGCGTTGGAAGTGTCGGCAAAGTAGTAGGAAGTGGGTTCGATGGCGCCGAGTCCGATGCCGGCGACCCAATCGGCGAACTGTTCCATGGTCATGGAGGGCGGGGATTTGCCCTTGAGATCGAGGAACTTGCGGAAGCTGTAGGCGGCCACTGCAAGTTTGATGAGCGGCTTGCCGTTGCGGCTGATCGGATCGATGGCGCGGGCGGTCGCGAGCGGGAAGGTGGTCAGGCCACCCAGGGCCACGGTGGCAAAGTTCCTGCGGGAAAGCTTGAACATGTGAATGGTTCCAAACCGTGGGGTGGCAAGGCGGTTTGAAGCCAAGTGTAAACGATGGCATGGACTGGGGGTGAAAAAATTCAAACCCGCGCCGGGGTGCTGTTTCTGAAGGGAAGGTGGTGGATCGGGATCAATTCCAGACCAGCACGGGCAGCAGGGCGGCCAATGCCATCAGGGCGGCCACGCCGACCCATTCATACACCAGCAAATCAGGAATGGGGCCTTCCTGCACCAAACCGGCGGGCGGGCCCCACAGGGTGTCCAGAAGGGCACGCATCCAGCCGATGGTGAGCAGTGCCAAGAGCAAGGCGCCTGTCAGGGCCCAGACGATATGGATGGACAATCCCTCCTCCACGGTCCAGTCGGATGCGTTGAAGGTGATCCAGGGTGGTGTGCCGACGAATGCCGCTCCCACCAGGAGCCAAGCGGCTTCCAGACGGGGTGCCTCGATTCCCAAGCCCCCCATGCGATGGAATGCCCCCTGCCCCAACCGGGCCTTCACGGCACCCATCAGCCAGGCCGCGGCCAGGGTCACAGGCACCAGGGTGAACACCAATTCGATGCCGGCTCCCGGGCGGTGCGCGCAGGCGGCCATCCCCACGCCTGTCCAACCGTGGATTGCGGCCACGAGAGCGTCGGGCAGGGCTCGGCTTCCGAGGGTTTCCAGCGCGCCGGCCAAGCCGATGATGACGCCGGCAATCACTAGCCACCGCGTGGCCTCGGTGTGGTCCCCTGGGACCATGGAGGCGATGAACAGGGTGATCGCCATGCCGCCCGCGGCAAGAAAGGCCCGCCAAGTTCCAGAGCTGGTACGGCCGACCAGGGTGAGGCCGGGGAAAGTGATCAGCGTCCAAACGGTGACCAGCCCCAGAAGAAACAAGGAACCGTTGGTGTGCCCGGACATGCCTAGCCAGTAAATGGCGAAGGCGGCCAGCGGCGCCCCCCGGGTCATCACCATCGGACCGATGCTGGGGGACCAGAGCCGGGCGGCCTTTTCCAGCGAGGCCCAGAGGCCCGCCAGCCAGGCATTCGGATGCCGGAAAATGGAACCCAGGCGGAAAACCAAATCCTGGCCCCGTTTCAGGGGTGTGGCGGAGGATCCCTGGCTTTGCCGTCGTCGCCGGGCCATTTCCTGTGCCAG
>JAFMJU010000313.1 GCA_017853285.1 Gemmataceae bacterium | reverse complement strand
AGCTGATCCCGCCGCAGATCGAACGGCAATGGCAGCTTTTTGACACCGCGGTGAGGCTGAGCGACCTTTCCGATATTTCTGAAAGGTCGATTGTTTCCACAACCGGTTCCAATGCGGATGGCAAAGCCCTTCGATTACTGAATGGGGGAAAAAAAATGGATCCCTCACCTTCTTTAAACGACCCAAGATTTGCCGGCCGGGGTGAATTTCAGTCAGGCAAGAATTTTGATTCTGGAAATTTAAGACAAAAAGCAACGGCACCAAAATCTGGGGGAGGGTCAGCAGGGGAAAGGGCTTTGAAAGAATCGCCCCCAAGTGAAAACGCTCCTAAAGCCACACCAACAGACAGTCCTCAGGAAAGCAAAAGCCGTCGATCATTGGCGGATGTGTATGAGGACCTCAAAAAAGGAAAGGGCTCCATGGAGGAATTTAACGAAGCCGTCAAGTTGGAGAAAAACAACGCTCTTGGGCTGAATATCCGTTCGGCCGACAAAGATGGTGTTGCCTTTTTGGTGGATAACCGGCCCGCAAAATTGGCTGTTGAGCAACTGTACCGACCGGTTGCCCCGACCACGGAGTGGGCGGAGAACAACTACGACCGGATGCCGATCAGCGAGCAGACGCCGGAGTTGGTGCCGGCTGGCCCGTTCTGGCTGGATCTTTCCAAACACGACGGGAAGACGCCGTTCTTGTCGAGGCATCTGGCCGACGCGTCGCACAATGTGCATGAGGCGCTGCTGGCGCTGGCGATGATCGACCTGCCGTTCGAGGCGGCCAAGGCGGAGGTGAAGTTCGACGGGGCGCGGATGACGCACAAGTCCGGCGGGCCGGCGATCGTCTACCACGAGGAGATCCGGCCGTCGCAGGCGGCGCAGGGGAAGCTGCCGATCCTGGTGAGCCAGAACCTGTTCGATCCGGCGGACCGTTTCCGCACGGAGAACGGGGAGAAGGTGGACCACTTCCTGGGCGAGGAGGCGCTGGTGCAGCGGGTGCTGGGTTGCCAGGTGGTGGTGACCAACCCGTCGAGCAGCCGGCAGCGGCTGAGCGTGCTGACGCAGATCCCCGAGGGAGCGATGCCGCTGAACGGCGGGCAGGTGACGAAGGCGACGCCTGTGGATCTGGAGCCGTTCCGCACGCAGACGCTGGAGTATTTCTTCTATTTCCCGAAGACCGGGAGGTTCAACCAGTGCCCGGCCCAGGTGGCCAAGGATGAGCGCGTGGTGGCCTCGGGCTCGGCGCAACCGCTCAATGTGGTGGAAAAGCTGAGCAAGGTGGACACCGGCAGTTGGGACCATGTGTCGCAGATGGGGACCGCCGACGAGGTGTTGGCTTACCTGGACAAGGCGAACCTGCAGGAGACCGACCTGGGGCGCATCGCCTGGCGGATGGCTGACAAGGCCTATTTCGAGCGGGTGCTGGGCCTGTTGCGGGCCCGGAAGACCTACCACCCGGTGCTGTGGTCGTACGCGCTGAAGCACGACTCGCCCGAGGCGGCACGCGAGTTTTTGTCGCATCAGGAGCAACTGGCGCGGGATACCGGCGGCTGGATCGCATGCAGCCTGGTGGATTACGACCCTGTGGCGCTGAAGTTCCTGGAGCACCTGGAATACAAGCCGCTGGTGCATGCCAGGGCGCACGCGCTGGGCAAGAACCGGCAGATTGTCAACGCCCGCATCCTGGAGCAGTACCACCACCTGATGCGGATGCTGGCGCTGAAGCCGGCACCCGGCAACGAGGACTGGCTGCAGGTGGCCTATTACCTGCTGCTGCAGGACCGGGTGGCCGAGGCGATCGAGGCGCACAAGCGCGTGCCGAAAAACGCCGTGGCGACGGCGATGCAGCACGACCTGATGGGCGCCTGGCTGGCGATGGCCCGCGAGGACCTGGACGGCGCCGAGGCGATCGCGGCGAAATACGCGTCGTATCCGGTGGATCGCTGGCGCGCCGCGTTCGCCCTGGTGGGCGAGCAGGTGGCCGAGGCCCGTGGCAAGGCGCCGACGGGGGCCGACGGAAAACCCGTTGACGATCCGCTGCTGAGGCAGGCCACCCAGGCCAGCAAGGAGCCTGCCCTGACCGCCGAGCTGGTCGGCGGGAAACTGCGGATCAACCACCGGAACATCCAGCGGGTGACGATGAACCTGTACGAGATGGATGTGGAGCTGCTGTTCAGCCGCAACCCGTTCAGCCAGCAGTTCGGCGACCGGTTCGCGCTGGTTCGGCCCAACCAGACCGTGGAGGTGGACCTGCCCGGGGACAAGGCGCAGACGGAAATCGAGTTGCCGGCCCGGTTCGCGAGCGTGAACACGCTGGTGGAGTTGAAGGGCGGCGGCAAGACCTTCTCGCTGCCGCGGTTCGCGCGCACCATGAATGTGGCGACGATGGAGAACAACGGTCAGTTGAAGGTGACCACGCAGGACGGCAAGCCGCTGGCGAAAGCGTATGTGAAGGTGTACGCGCGCCACGCCGACGGGCGGGTGCGATTCCACAAGGACGGGTACACGGACATCCGCGGGCGGTTCGACCACGCCAGCGTCAGCGGGCCACCCCTGCCGCCGGTGGAGAAGTTCGCCATTTTGGTGCTGGACGAGAAGCACGGGGCGCTGATCCAGGAGGTGGCGGCCCCGGCGCGGTGACGCCAGGCATTGATTCTGAAAGCAAGGACAGGCGGCCCCAAAAGGGCCGCCTGTTTTTATTCGGCGAACGAGCTTCCTCGGGCCGGGTGACTTGGGGTAGAATGAAAGGTTTTGCCCGTGAAAACCAAGTGGCGGAGGCGGCTCGAAAAACGGCATTTTTGCTTGTGGCATGGTGCCGTGTGGACCTAAGATACCGGTTGGTCTTCGCGGAGGGCCGCCCGTACGGGCGGTGGTCCCCGCTTGACCGGGTTCACCGGGGCGCCGCATGCAGTTCGATCCGAGCAACCCACTCATCGTCCAGGGCGACCGATCGGTTCTTCTGGAAGTAGACAACCCGAAGTACACGCAGGCGCGGGACGCTATCGCGCCGTTCGCCGAGCTGGAAAAAAGCCCCGAGCATATCCACACCTACCGTTTGACGCCGCTGTCGCTGTGGAACGCGGCCGCGGCCGGCCTGACGGCCGAGTCGATGGTGGAGGCGCTGACCAAGCACAGCAAGTTCCCGGTGCCCGGGAACCTGCTGACGGACCTGCGCGAGATCGTGAGCCGGTACGGTCGGCTGAAGCTGGAACGCGCGACGCAGGAGGAGCTGGACCGCATAACGGCCTCGACGGGCCAGGAGTTCCCCTCGAGCATCCCTGGCATGGCGATGCTGAAGCTGGTGGCCAGCGACAAGGGACTTTTGGACGAGTTGGGGCGTCAGCCCAAACTGAAGAAGCTGCTTGGCGAGCCGATCAGCGAGGTGACCCGGCTGGTTGACCCGGCGAACCGGGGCGTGCTGAAGCAAATCCTGGTGGAGTTGGGTTACCCCGCGCAGGATCTGGCGGGTTACACCGATGGCGCCCCGCTGGAGATGGAGCTGCGGGTGACATCGCGGGAGGGGCTGCCCTTCCATGTGCGCGATTACCAGAAGGACGCGGCGGCGGTTTTCTACGCTGGCGGGGATGTGTCGGGCGGATCGGGCGTGATCGTGCTGCCGTGCGGCGCGGGCAAGACGGTGGTGGGCATCACCGCGATGTGCCTGATGAAGCGCAACACCCTGGTGCTGACGACCGGCGTGACCGCGGTGAAGCAGTGGCGGCGGGAGATTTTGGACAAGACGGACCTGACCGAGGAGCTGGTGGGGGAGTACACGGGCGAGACGAAGACCATCAAGCCGGTGACCGTGGCGACCTACCAGATCCTGTCGCACCGCGAGGACAAGAGCGGGGACTATCCGCACTTCGGCTTGTTCGACCAGAGGGACTGGGGGCTGGTGGTTTATGACGAGGTGCACCTGCTGCCGGCACCTGTCTTCCGGATCACGGCGCAGATCCAGGCCCGTAGGCGGTTGGGGCTGACGGCGACCCTGGTGCGCGAGGACGGGCGCGAGGGGGATGTGTTCAGCCTGGTGGGCCCGAAGAAATACGATGTGCCGTGGCGCGAGCTGGAGGGGCGAGGGTTCATCGCGGAGGCGGCGTGCTCTGAGGTGCGGGTGGCGATGGACGCCGAGCGCCGACTGGAGTACGCGGTGGCGGAGTGGCGCAGCAAGTTCCGCATCGCCAGCGACAACCCTGCCAAGGACGATGTGGTGGCGGCGCTGCTGGAGCGATTCAAGAACCACCGGGTGATCATCATCGGGCAGTACCTGGAGCAACTGCGGCGGCTGAAGAGTCGTTTCAAGATCCCGCTGATCACGGGTGTGACACCGACCCCCGAGCGGGAGGACCTGTACAAGCGGTTCCGCGAGGGGAAGGAGCGGCATCTGATTTTGTCAAAAGTGGGCAATTTCGCGCTGGACCTGCCGGATGCCAGCGTATTGATCCAGGTTTCGGGCACCTTCGGCTCGAGGCAAGAGGAGGCCCAGAGGCTGGGGCGTGTGCTGCGGCCGAAATCGGGCGGTGAATCGGCCCACTTCTACACGCTTGTGAGCCGGGACAGCCGGGAGCAGGACTTCGCCCATCACCGCCAATTGTTTTTGACGGAGCAGGGGTATTCCTACCGAATCGACGACGGGGATGAACTGATCGCGGCGATCCAGGCGGAGGGGCCGCTGGAAGCCCCGGGCTACACCGACCACCCAGGCGGCGCGGGGGCCCAGCCATGAGCGGCGCCCGCATTCCCGTGAAGGTGCACCGGCGGGTCAGCTTGGTGCTGGTGGAAGACACGACCCTAGCCGAGGAGTTGCTGGCCCGCAAGAAGCTGGCCTCGGACATCGCCGGGCGGCTGACGCCCACGGCGCTGCTGATCCGGCCCGGGCGGGT
>JAFMJU010000312.1 GCA_017853285.1 Gemmataceae bacterium | reverse complement strand
GATGGCAGGGGCTTACCCGACAGGGTAATTTTCCCGAGAACCGTGCCGGTGGGCAAGTTTCCACCACAACCCGTCAGGCCCATCAACCCGGCGGCAATCCAAGCGCTCCATGCTTTCATATCGCCTCCGGTCCTCGTTCCCCGGTTCGAATCCTGATACAGTCTTCCAGGGGGATAACAAAAATCTTGCCGTCACCGATCCGTCCTTCCTCGCCGGTTCTCCCGGCTTCCAGGATGGCGTTCACCGTCGGCTCCACGAAATCCTCGTTCACGGCGATCTGCAACTGGACCTTGCGGACGAGGCTCATGGCCAATTCGTGTCCCCTGTAGATTTCTCCCCGGCCCTTCTGCCTGCCAAAACCTTGCACATCCACGATGGTGAGGCGGAAGACCTCCACCCGGTTCAATGCTTTCTTCACCGCCTCGAGCTTGCCGGGCTGGATGGTCGCCATGATCAGTTTCATCGCGCGGTTTTCTCGCAGGGGGCCAATGCTTCCACCGGGGCGAGTCGCTCCCTTTCCACAGGGTAATTATCAAAGCGCAAGGTGTAATGGTTTTCAAACCAAGTGCGGATATCCGGCACGGCGTCCCTGTCAAAGTCCGGCCTCACCATCCAGGTCCGGGTGGGGTGTGGGGCCGATTCGTCGGAAAGGATGTTTCCGTCATCCACCACCAATCGGCCCGCCTTGATCACCATCCGGGGAAGCGCGAACATTCGGCGCTTGTCGTGGTCGGGTTGGTACAGGGTGATGTCGGCATCGGCACCCGGGCCCAGGTGGCCTTTGGTCGCGAGGCCCAGCATACGGGCCGGAGCCGCCCGAGTGATGATGGCGATCTCGTTCAATGTGTACTCACGGTCCAGATCCGCCAGCCGACAGCGAGCTTTCACACCTGGATGAGTGGCATTCAGCGCCTCGTTTCTGTACCCCCGGTCCATGAGCAGGGCGATGATCTCTGGATATGCGAGGAAACTGCCCCCGTTGGGATGGTCGGTGCTCATGGCGATACGCCAAGGGTCCCGCGCGAGCAGGTACCATTCCAGACCTATGGCCCACTGCAGGGCATGAACCAGTTTTTTTTCCCGGTAGGTGATGGGAACAATTCCGCATCCGGCTTCCAATTCCGTGTCAGCCGATGTCCAGCGCCTGCCGGTGACCTTGTGAAGGAAATAACCCAGGGGGCCGTCCCCGGTCATGCTGGTGGTTTCACCGAACATCACCTGTCCGACATCCACCGTGATTTCCGGATGATTGTTGAACCATTCCGCCAATTCCGGTGCCTTGGAGCAGAAGGTGGATTGGTCGAGCGCCTCCCCGCCGTAACTGTGGAACTGGATGTGCGTGAAGTGGGCCCGGCGACCCTCCAGGGCCCGCATGGTCCCAAGTGTGGTGTTGAAGTTGCCCGGCAGGCCCAGGTTGTTGCAGTGGAGGTGGATGGGGTGGGGCAGGTTCATGTCCATGGCGGCCTGGGCCAGGCCTGTGACCACCTGTCGCGCGGTGCAGCCGAAGTGTGGGACCGGTTCATCCAGCGAATGGATATTGCCCATTCCGGATTTCCAGGCTTCGACCCCTCCCGGATTCACCACTTTGATGGCGTGTGCCCCCGCAGCCTGGAGGATCCACCCCGCGAAAGCCCGCAATCGCTCCCTTTCACCCTTGGCAATCTGGGTCAACACATAGTGGTTGTTGCCAAGAAGGATGAAAAATCCCTTGTCGATCAGGGGAGTGTCTCGGAACTCTTCGTGGGCATGCCGAGCGGCCAGCGGGGCGATTGCCGCGTCGAACGCTGTTGTGTAACCGAGCCCGGAGTACAGGTACCCGGTCGCGAATGTGCTGGGAACGCTCCCGGTTGATCCGGAACGGGTGGCCCCAAATGCCGAGACGCGCCGTTCGACCGGAATGGATTGACGCTTGTCCTCCGGACGCATGCGCCTGGCCAGGTTCACCTTCGGGCCTGCGATGTGTGAATGGATGTCCACCCCGCCAGGCATGACCACATATCCCGTGGCATCGATCCTTCGGACATTTGACTCGTCCCTTTCCAGACGAGCGGGTGGAGAAATGATTTTGCCATTCTCCATCCAAAGGTCCTTGACCACCCCATCGATCCCGTTCGCCGGATCATGGACGATGCCCGATTCCAGAACGGTCAGGTCACGACGGGCCATCAGGAGGCCGCCATTTCTGTTGGGGGCGAGGAGTTTCGCATCCGCTCGAGGATCGTGCCTTCCAGTTCCGTGAGGACTTGCTCCATATCCGGAAGCTGGCTCATGCTGAGAGGCCGCAGGGGCAGGGAAATGTCATCCATCCTGTACACGGTTCCGGAGGCGGCGGTTGCGAATGGCGCGGTCCGTATTTCCACCTTCGGTGGCGATTGCCATTCTTCCGGTAGCCCGTCGCCGATATGGATATGCTGGAAAGAATGAGAGCCGTTTGCATTGCCGGAATTCAGGTAGTCACCAGGGGATACACCCACGGTAAGCAAGACATCCGACTCGCCCGAGTCAATCAATCGCCGGGCTGTGAATTCGCCTGGATTGTACCGCGGGAATCCACGTGCCAGGTTCAGTCCGAAGGGGTACCCGGTTTGCCAGCAAGTGACACTTTCACTGCCCATCGGATTACCGGCCCTCCGCAATGGCCGGGCGTAAAAGCGGGTATGCGCGTTGATGTCGTGGGCCAGGCTGACCGCCCCGTCGGCGTTGAGGTGGTGGCCGGGGCCAGCCAACAAACGGTCCCCGAAAAACAAAACGCCGAACCGGCATCCCTTGAGTCGATGGGCCAACCCTTCCAGTTCTTCCAGACCGACTCCATTGGCCGCGGAATCATACCCGGCGATTTCCCTTCCTTGGATCATGGCCCGCAGCGCCCAAATCAATTCGAAATCCCGTCCCGGTTTGGGCCTGAGCCACAAATCGGCTTGGCTGGCAGTTTGGTTGGCTTCTGAGTCAATTACCACCACAAAGCGGTTTTTCCTGCCAAGAGGCACATGGACCCCGGGTGGATCGATTGAGTAGCGGGAAGTGTGCCGTGGGTGGGTTACCAGGGGGTCGGCGCCCCAAAAAAGAATGAGATCGGCGCGGTTGCGGACTTCGCCCAGGGAGCAAGAGATTTCCCCCACGCCTTGAAATGCCAATCCGGTTGGGCCTTGGTTGAACGAGGCGGTGGTATCGAGGTTGGCTCCCAGCCAATCGGATATCGCCACCACTTTGGCGGCGGACTCGCAGGTGATCTGCTCCAGGCCGAACACCAAAGGATTGTTTGATTTCCAAAGGATGTCTGCTGCGGCGTTGATGGCCTTTTTCAGGGGTGCCGGACGGCCATTCAAAAAGGCCGAAACCTTGGGTTCCGGGCGGAGTTCCAGCCAGTATTGGCCTTTGGCACAGCCATGGGTGTTCGCAACCAAGCTGCCGCCGCTTGGGGAAACGGTCACATCGTCGCACAAACACCCACACCCCGTGCAAACCGCCGGGGTGGCAGAATTGTTGGGCAGGATCGGATCGGTTTTATCGCGGCTTGCCATTCAGGAAACTGCCGTGGTCCACAGCATTCTTCGAGGGAGGAAAGATTTAGCCTAACCGAGTTTGCTCTTTCCGTCGAATGCAGGATACCCCGCGGGGATCACTTGGAGCTTTGTTCAGGTTCGCCTCATTTGGCTGGCGGGCCCGACATTCTTGCTGTTACTCCTGTCGTGATTCGGCAATTTGCATGGTCTGAATCCAACCAAATTAAGCCAACCAACAGCTTGTCAAAGGTTTTTGGGCTTTTGGGTTTCAGTTACCTTGTTATCTGCTCTCAAACGGTGTGGCTGTTTGGGATCAGGGCCTTCACATGGTGTGCAACAGCCTCCCCGAGGCGTTTCAGGTTGTAACCGCCTTCCAGCAGGGAAACAATCCGTCCTCCAGCGGTAGCCTCCGCAGCCTGGAGGAGTCGGCGGGTCGCCTCCCCAAAGATGGCCGGATCCAAACCAATGTCACCCACCGGGTCATCCAGGCAAGCGTCGAAACCGGCACTCACAATCACCAAATCCGGTTTGAATGCCTGCAAGTGGGAAAGTGCCCGGTCCAACAGGTCCAAATAACCCGTCCAGGAAATCCCCGGCTGGGCACTCAGGTTCCAGGTGGATCCCAATCCTTTGCCGGTCCCGGTTTCGGCTGGTGCGCCGGTTCCCGGGTAAAAGCCTTGCCCGTACCGATGGATGCTGATGAAGCCCACGCTGGGATCGGAATAAAAAATATCCTGGGTTCCATTTCCATGGTGCACATCCCAGTCCAGGACAAGCACCTTACCGATTCCATGGACCGTCTGGGCGTGACGTGCCGCCACTGCGGCACTGTTGATCAGGCAAAAGCCCATGGCCTCATCGGGTGTGGCGTGGTGTCCCGGTGGCCTTATGGCGCAAAACGCCCTTGTTGATTGTGTTCCAGCTTCAACCACCGCGTCCACGGCAGCGCATGCCGCGCCCGCGGCCAACAGTGCGACGGAGGCGGAATCTTGGCAAACCGGAGTGTCCGGAGTCAAATTCCCAAAACCCCTCCGGGTGAACTTGACCGTGTGTTCAAACATTGCCGGCGAGTGAACCCTGTGGATAGCCTCCGATTCCGCGGGTTTGTATTGCAGGGGGCGTAGGCTGGAACACAAACCTTCCCGCGCCAAAGCGTCCCAGACGGCCCGCAATCGATCCGGGCGTTCCGGGTGGCCTGGGCCGGTGTCGTGATCCAAATGGCGTTTGTCTGTGAGGTACCACATAGTTTTCCTGCCACCGGTGGCCGTGGTTAATTCCTGGGGCCTCCAGACTATCAGACAAAATATGTAGGTGGCAGGTTTGGTGGGGTTTGCCAAAAGGAGCGTGTTGAGAGGTCGAATTTTTGATTGTCAAAAGGGCTCAAGCGGACGGC
>JAFMJU010000010.1 GCA_017853285.1 Gemmataceae bacterium | reverse complement strand
GCAAGGGCAGCAAGGGCGGCAAGGGCCAAGGCGCTGGCGACCCCGGCAGCAAGGGCGGCAACAAGGGTGGCAACAAGGGTGGCGACACCAAGGGTAGCGATACCAAGGGTACCGTTGCTCCCGCTCTGAAGCCGGCTCCCGCCGCCAACCCCTTCTGATTAACGACGATTCAAGCCTGACGGCCTGAATCACGACCAGCCGGCCGCGCAAGCGGCCGGCTGGTTCGTTTTGTTTGCCCGTTCAACGGCGCCTGTTCCAGTCAACCGATCCATAACGCTCAGTGACCAGTTGCAGCGCCCGTTTTTTTTCTTCCCCCGACCAAGGCCGCCCGCTGTGACCTAAACTCAAAGCGAGGGGGATTTCTGTCCCCAGGCTCCGGGCCAATTCCTCCACATCCAGATCGGTGCCTGAGACTTCATCGATTCCCTTGAGCCAGCGGGCGTGGTCACTCGCTTTCATCAGGATTGAACCGTGTTGGAGAAGCCCTCCCCTACTGCGACGCTGGGCGCTGCCCACCACCTTGAAACCTCCAGCCAGCACATCCCCCGCAGCGGGGTGCAGAAAACACAAGACTCCTTCCGGGGCCCCGGCTATCTGCAATTTCCCCTTCGCGGGCTGGCAGGTGGTTGAAACCCCCCGGGCATTCAAACTTCTTGCGATCACCCTGTGGATCAGGCAGGCCAGTTCCTCAACTTTGGTTGGCACCAGGCTGTCCGGAAGGGCAAGGGCGTAGGTCAGTTCGTGGTCATGTACCAGCAGGTCCCCACCCGTGGGCCGGCGAACCACCGGCAATCCAGAAAACCCGGCGGCCACGGAGTAGGGCTGGAAATATCCCAAGGTCACCGTGGGACTGGCCCATTGATAAAAACGCAGAGAAGGCTTGCCGGCGGCGGCCCCCTCCAACAGCACCTCGTCCAAGGCCATGGCCATTTCCGCCGAATTGGTTTCCAGCGGGATCAGGCGCAATTCCGTCGGTTTCCCGGTCATCAGTCAGGCGCTCTTCCACCGCAATACGGGTTGCTTGGTGGCCGCCACCTCATCGGGCCGGCTGATGGCCAGATCATGCGGCGCCTCGTGGAGGGTTTCCGGGTCCTCCCGCAGAATGGAGACAAAGACCTCCGCAAAACGTTCCAGGGTTTCCTGGCTTTCCGTTTCGGTCGGCTCGATCATCAGGGCCTCGGCCACCACCAAGGGGAAGTACACGGTCGGGGAGTGATAGCCTTTGTCCAGAAGCCGCTTCGCGATATCCATGGCGCTGACCCGTTTTTCACGGCGCAGGATTTTCGCGCTGGCGACGAATTCATGCATGCAGCCAGCCCCCTTGGGAACATCAATGTGATCCCTCAAAAGGGTCAGCAAATAATTGGCGTTGAGAACCGCCTGTTCTGAAACCTCACGGAGACCATTGGGGCCAAGGGTGCGCAAATACATCCAGCCCCGAAGCAGCACACCCACATTGCCGAAAAAAGCCCGGACGCGGCCGATGGAAAGGGGCCGATCCTGCTGGAGACAGTACCCGCCCTTCTCATCCCGAATAACCATTGGCGAGGGAAGGAAGGGCTCCAGCATGTCGCGCACGGCAATGGGCCCCGAGCCGGGGCCGCCCGCCCCGTGCGGGCCCGTGAAGGTCTTGTGCACGTTGTAGTGCATCATGTCAGCGCCAAAATCGCCCGGCCGGGCGATACCCAGGATTGCGTTCATGTTGGCCCCGTCCAGGTAGACGAGGCCACCCTTCTCGTGAACCTTTCGGGTGATGTCGAGGATCTGGTGGTCAAACAATCCCAGCGTGTTGGGATTGGTGATCATGAACACCGCGGTGCGCTCGTCCAGCTTGGATTCCAGGTCCGCCAGGTCCACCAACCCGTCATCGCCGCTCTTGACGGTGACCGAGTCGAAACCGGCAATGGCCGCGCTGGCCGGGTTGGTGCCATGGGCCGAGTCGGGCACCAGCACACGGGTGCGGTTTTCCCCCCTGTGACGGAAGTAGGCGGCGGCAACCAGCAAGGCCGCCAACTCCCCCTGGGCACCAGCCGAAGGCTGGAGGGAGCAGGCATGCAACCCGGCGATTTCAGCAAGCATCTCCTGCATTTCAAAAAGGATCGCAAGCATCCCCTGCACCGTCTTGTCCGGTTGGAGGGGATGCGGTGACGCCAATCCGGGAAGAGACACGAGCCGCTCATGCCGCTTGGGGTTGTATTTCATGGTGCATGAACCCAGCGGATAGAAATTGGAATCTATCGCCATGTTCCTTGCGGACAGGTTGGTGTAATGCCGCACCAAATCCAGTTCCGCCACTTCGGGCAAGGGAGGGGAACCGCCGGACAGGAATCTGGAATCCAACCCAACCGCCGGGAGGCCCGATGGAGGAACCCGATGGCACCTTCTCCCCGGCTTCGATATTTCAAACAGCAAGTCCGCGGATTGGTTTCTTTCCATCATTGCCCGGCTCCCTTCCCTGCGGTTGCCCTGAGGGCGGAAAGCGCGTTGGCAAAGCCCTCGATCTCCTCCAGCGTGCGGGACTCCGTCACCGCGATCAGCAGGTCGCGCGGGTTTTCCGGATGCGGAACCCCGGCCAGAAAGCCCTTCTCCAACAACCGATCCACGCATTCCGCCGCCGCCGGCATCCCTTCCCCAAGCCGAAACCTGAACTCTTTGAAAAACGGCCGAACATGGGCGATTTCACCGACCTTTTTAGCCACCAGGAGGTGGCGGAGGTGGTGCGCTTTTTCCAGACACTGACGGGCCGTTTCCCTTAGGCCCTCGGGCCCCAGGGCTGCGAGATGAATAGATGCGCGAATGGCGTAAAGGCCTTGGTTGGTGCATATGTTGCTTGTGGCTTTTTCCCGGCGGATATGCTGTTCCCTGGTTTGTAGCGCCAACACCCAGCAACGTTTTCCTTTGCGGTCGACGGTTTGGCCCACCAGACGCCCGGGCAGCTTGCGAACCAGGGATTCCCTGCAGGCCATCAATCCAAGGTAAGGACCGCCAAAAGACATCGGCGTTCCAAGCCCTTGGCCCTCCGCCACGGCGATATCAGCCCCTAATTCTCCGGGCCCCTTGAGCATCCCCAGGCTCAAGGGGTCAAACACCTGCACAAACAAGGCCCCTTTGGCCTTGGCGATGCGTGAAAGTTCGGCAACTTCCTCGAGGGAACCGTCGAAATTCGGGTGCTGGACCACCACACAGGGCGTTTCCTCGGTGACCTCAGCCTCGAGGCGGGAAGGCTCAAGGTAGCCGCCCGGACAGTGCAAAACCCGAATCTCAGGCTCCAGATTGGCCATGTAGGTTCGCAGGGTCGCAAGGTAATGGGGATGAACCGTCCCTGCGATCAAAACCGGGCCCCTTCGGCTGGTGACCGACATGGCCATCATCACCGCCTCGGCCACCCCGCTTCCCGCCTCGTAAAGGCTGGCGTTGGCAACATCCATGCCGGTGAGTTGGCAGATCAGGGTTTGAAATTCAAAAAAAACCTGAAGACTGCCCTGACTCGCCTCGGCCTGATAGGGAGTGTAGGCGGTGACAAACTCGCCCCGGGAAGACAGGGTATCGACAACCGCCGGGATGAAGTGATCGTAGGCCCCAGCGCCCATAAAACAGGCCAAATCTCCCGGATGGCGATTCCTTCCCGCCAGTTTTGCAACAAGCGATGTCAACTCCATCTCGGACAGTGCGGGGGGAACCCGAAGCGGACGGTCGAGGCGGACCGCCTTGGGAACGGTTTCAAAAAGATCGGCGACACTTTTTTTGCCGATCTTTCCGAGCATCGCCTCCTGCTGACTGGACGTGTTGGCAATGTAGGACAAGGCATTCCCCTCCCCAGAAAAAAGCAGCGAACAGCGATAGTCGGTCCTTTGGTCCCCGCCTCGTGGTTGGAAGGCGGCCCGGCAAAACCTGCAGGCTCAGGCCCCCTCGGTCTGTCTCGTGTACTCTTCAGCACTCATGAGATGGTCCAAGCGTCCATCCTTGGCGGGACGGATCCGAACCAGCCAACCTTCCCCGTAAGGATCCCTGGAAACCAGGGACGCATCCATCGAAAGGGCGTCATTCACAGCGGCAATCTCGCCATCCAACGGCGCGTAAATGTCGCTCACCGCCTTGACGGACTCCACCTCGCCCATGCCTTCGCCACCAGTCACCCGCTCACCGACCTTTGGCAGTTCGATGTAGGTGATGTCGGTCAACTGGTCCACCGCGAAACGGGTCAGACCAACCACACAAGTGTCCCCGTCGACCCTGACCCACTCGTGCGACTTGGCATATTTCAAATCTTTTGGATTCACTGGCAACTCCTCGATTCGAGCTAAAAACCGCGGACACATTCAAACAGCGGACCGTCTGTAGAAAGGCATTTTGGTCGTGGTGTAAAGTTCGGGCCGACCTCGGACCATTGCGGAAAGGGAATAGCCCGGCACCGACTTGCCAGGCTGTACGTAAGCCATGGCGACCGGGTAACCCAAAGTGGGTGACATGGTTCCGCTGGTTACCCGACCGACCTCCGCGCCTGTCTCATCCAGCAGCAGATCATTTTCCCGCGCCGCTCTTTTCCCCGAGGCGACCAGCCCCACCCGGACCGGCAAATCGGACCGCCCCCGCCGACGTAATAATGCCTCCCGCCCAATGAACTCCTTTTCCAAGTCCACGCTTCGCCCCAATCCGGCCTGATAGGGATCAATCTCCTCGCTGAGTTCATGCCCGTACAAGGGCATGGACGCCTCCAGACGCAATGTATCCCGCGCGCCCAAACCGCAGGCTGTCACGCCGGCGGCGTCCAAACGTTCCACCAAAGAAAGGCCGCACTCCCCCGGAACGCAAACCTCCCATCCATCCTCGCCCGTGTAGCCAGTGCGGCTTACCAAAACCTCGGCTTTGCCAAAATGTGCCTGGAAACACCCGTAGTTGGGAAGGTCTGCCACATCGCGATCAAACAATTGTTTTGCCAGGCTGACCGCATTGGGCCCTTGAACAGCAACCATGGCCGTTTGCTCGGTTTGGTCTTCCAGTTTGGCTTGCCAATTCTCCTGATTTGCCTGGAACCATTGATAAATCTTGGCGCGATTCGAGGCGTTGACCACCAGGGCCCACTCGCCAGGGGTTCCCCCCAGGTTGTAGACCAAAACGTCATCCAGAATGGCCCCATCCTGTTTGCAAACGAGCGAATAACGAACCTTTCCGGCAGGCAAATCCGAAAGCCGGCAAGTCAGCAGGGCATCCAACCACAAACGGGCTTCCGGCCCGGAGAGGCGGAACCTTCCCATGTGGCTGACATCGAACCACCCCATACCACGGCGGACGGCCTGATGTTCTTGAACAATGCTGGAAAATTGCACGGGTAACTGGGTCCCGGCAAAATCAACCATCCGCCCCCCATGCGACATATGCCAAGAATGGAGGGGGGTGATTGCCATGCTTGTATCCCTTGGACAGACTTGCCCCAAACAGGCCCATATGGCCCGACTAAATAGCAGTGTAGAGACCGTTGGATTCGGTGGCGGGGATTTGGGTTGCCACAAAACAGCCGCCAAAATCATCAGAAAGTTGATCAAGAAACGAATTATCAGTGATACAAATGCCCTTCCCGAACCCGTAGAACCCGCTCAAGCCGGATACCTTGCCCAACCGATGCCAATGAGGATGGTCTTGTGGCGAGACCAGGGTCTGGCTATGGACCTCCAATTGCCTGATGGCTTGACGATTTAAACAGCGTCAAAACAAGGCATTGGGGCTTTGAGAAGGGTTTACAGGCCTCGCAATCATGGAAGTGAAGGTGACAAGCCGGCTGGCAGCCGAACCCCCGCCAAGTTTTTGGCGGAGGGCTGTCATCTTCCCACTTTTGGTTCTCTTGGGCCTTTTTCGAACCGCTGCCGCCCAGGGACAAACGGTTTATTACGCCGAGCAACCATCGTTTTTGATCCCTGTCTATCCCGACCCGAATGACAAAAAAACCCAGGCGCTGATCCTTCATGTTTCGGAGGACCTGGGAAAAACCTATCAGTATGTCGCCACCGCGGGGGTACTCCAGAAAACCTTCAGTTACAGGGCACCCCGTGACGGCTGGTACTGGTTCTCAGTTCAGACCCAGGAAACCGGCGGGGTATTGAAACCTGCCAACATGGCCGGAGCCCCGGCCTTATTGAAAGTTTGTGTAGATACCCTCGCCCCTTCCATCATCTTGCGACAAGGCCCCGCTCCGAAGGAGGGAAACCTTGTTGTCGAGTGGGAAGTCCGCGATGAAAACCTGGATGTTTCCTCGATGCGGCTGGAATACAGGCTGCTGGGAGCCAAGGATTGGGTTCCCCTTCCCGCCCAACAGTTGCAGCAAGGCTCCCATTCCTGGAACCCTGGCACCCCCAGCCCGGTCGAAGTGAGACTGAGCGTTAGAGACCGCGCCAAAAATTTGGGTGAACAAGTCCTTGCCATGGGCCTGAAACCGGGGCAGATGGCCCCGACCAATTCCGACGGCCGGGTTCCCTTGATCATGGTGCGCAGCAAACGGTTCGCCCTGAATTACCGCCTTGAGGATGTGGGCCCCTCCGATGTGACGAGGGTGGAGGTCCACTACACGAGGGATGGCGGTAGGACTTGGGGCAAATACCCGATGGATGCCCCGAAAGATCCTCCCTGCATCCTGGAGGTTCCCGAGCAGGGCCGCTACGGATTCACACTGATCGCGCGAAGCGGAGTGGACTTGAGCGAGCCAGCCCCCAAGCCAGGCGACGCCCCGCATGTTTGGGTGGAGGTGGATGAAACCAAGCCCTCCGTGCGCATAGTCGGGGTGGATGTGGGGCGTGGCCCCGAACAAGGCAACATGACCATCAACTGGTCGGCGACTGACAAATTCCTCGGGTCCACCCCTATCGCCATCAGTTATTCACAAACTCCGGAAGGGCCTTGGACCGAGGCGGTGAAGGATTTGCCAAACAATGGGAAATTTGTCTGGAAAATGCCTGCACAGGGCCTGCCCTTCCAGTTCAACATCCGGGTCACCTGCACGGACCTGGCCGGCAATCAGGGAATCGATCAGACCTCGGGGCCTGTGAAGGTCGATCTGAACACCCCCAAGGCCAGGATCAACAGCATAGAGATCGCCCCGGTGGAAGGAGCGGTCCCCGCACCACCCGGCATCAATTCACCCGCCACCGAGGCGCCAGCACCGATGGGAGCCCTATCCTCTCCCCCCAGTGGCGCACCAAGTGCGCTGCCATTGAACGCACCCCCAGCACCGTCCTCCTCCGTACCTGCCACCGGACTTCCACCTGCACCGTCTTCTGGCGCATCGCCAGCCCCGGCCAACAACGCACCACCCGTGCCGGCAAGCGGCCTTCCGCCCGCACCAGCCACCAGCCCGCCGCCTGCACCGGCAGGCGGACTTCCAAGTACACCGGCAACTGGCGCGCCGCCTGCACCAGCGTCAGCCTTACCTCCCGCGTCACCGACTGGTTCGTCCGGCCCTCCAGCCGCTCCGGCAGCCACCAGCTTGCCCCTTCCGCCAACACCAATGCCGCCTGCTCCATCAGCTGCAGGTGGCTCACCTCCTGCTCCATAAAAAGCATTTTTGTCCCTGTTGGGACGGATCCATCTTCCTGAATGCCCGCACCCACCTTCCTCGCAAGCAGGCCAGGGTTTTGCGTTGGCATTGTTCCCGGAGGATTTCCACCACACCCATTGGGTTGGATCAAGCGGCTACCCTAGGCTTGGGTGTGTGTCATCAATGGAGCCAAAGCCTTGGAAAGCCGAGACAGCAAAAAATCAACCGGCCAAGCTGTGATCGACCTTCTTGACAAGGGTTTGGCCGGCCCGCCCCAACCTTTCTATGTCGTGGTTGGGCAGGATGATTTCCTGCGCCGGCACGGGTGCCGGATGGTCCGCGACCTGGTTCATGGCAAGCCAGATTCCTCCGGGGACTCCCCCGGGACCACCATACGCACCGACGGGGATTCGCTGGACTTGGCCACCTTTCTTGATGAACTGGGCACCGCCTCCCTGTTCGGTGGTAAAACCCTTTTCCGGGTGGATGAAGCCGACGATTTTGTTTCCAAATTCCGGCAACCTCTAGAGAAGCAGTTTTCCAACCCGGGCTGGGCAGGTGTTGCCCTTTTGGTGGTGGACAGTTGGCCATCCAACACACGGCTCGCCAAACTGACTCCGGCACCATCCCTATTGCGCTGCGATGTGCCCGAGCGATTCAGCGCTGCCACCTGGGCCAGGACTTGGGCACGGCAAAATCACCAGGTGGAATTGGCCACTGATGCCGCAAGGGCACTGGAAGAACTGCTTGGTAAAGATTTAGGACGCCTGGACCAGGAGATTGCCAAACTGGCCTGCGGTTTGCCGCCCGGAGCCAACACGGTCACAGCGGACATGGTGGATAAACTGGTGTCCGGTGGCACCCAGGAATTGGTTTGGAAAATCTTCAACGCGATCAGTTCCGGCAACCCCGGCCAAGCCTTGTCCATCCTGGATGACCAGTATGTCTCGGGCAACGCCGTTGAAAGCAGCATGCGATTGCAGGGAGCCTTGGCTTTCCAACTGAGAAAGATCGCGCGCGCCGCCAGGAGGGCCAAATCCGGAGCCTCGGTTGGCCTGCCCCAAGCCATGACAGAAGCGGGGATTCGGCCTGGTTTTTTCCAAAAAGACGCGGAAACCCTGATGCGCCACCTCGGAGGCCGAAGGCTCTTCCGGTTGATGGACGATTTGGCCCGCACGGACTTGGCCCTGAAGGGTGGAAGCAGACTACCCCAGCGCACCGTGCTTGAAAAACTCATCGTGAACCTGGCGGTCCCGGAACACCGTTCAGCCCGGGGAGGCTAGGTCAACTTGAATGCCACCCGCGATAAGCGTCCAATTCTCGCATTCACCATGGGGGATGTGGCTGGAATTGGGCCGGAAATCATCGTTCGGGCGTGGAAGGATTTATGCGCCCTGTGCCGACCTGTCATAGCCGGTGATGGCCCCATTCTTAAACGGGCCATGGCCTTGCTTTCGCTGGATGGCACTGCCCTGCGATCGTTGGAATCGCCACTGGATGCGGCGGGCAAACCCAATCAACTGGACTATTGCCAAGTGGCAACCGCCGACCTGCGGGACATGGTCCCTGGTCGGATTGGCGCTGAAGCAGGCAGGGCCGCCCATGATTTTTTGGTTTGGGCCATCGATCAGGCCATGGCGCGGCGGGTTGATGGGATAGTGACCGCTCCACTGAACAAGGAAAGCCTGCGCGCCGCGGGAATCCAGCATCCCGGCCACACTGAGATTTTGGCCGACCGGACTGGCACCCGCGAATTCGCCATGGTCCTCGCGATCGAAGGACTCGCCGTGATTCACCAGACCCTGCACATGGCACTGCGTGATGTGTTCAACCACCTGACGCCAGACTCCATCGCCTCAAAAGCGTTCCTGTTGGAAGGACTGCTGAGGGATTTGGGGGTGGTCAATCCCCGACTGGGTCTGGCCGCCCTGAATCCCCACGCCGGTGAACATGGCCTATTCGGGGATGAGGAGGAAAAAATCCTCCGCCCTCTGGTGGAGCGATTGACCGCTGGAGGGATGAACATTCGGGGGCCCCTCCCTGCCGATACCCTGTTCCAGCGCGCGGTGGGCGGGGAATTCGATGGGGTGGTGGCCCTCTACCACGACCAGGGGCATATCGCTCTGAAATTGGCCGGGAGGGGGCGGGCAGTCAACATTTCGGCGGGTTTGCCCATAGTCCGCACATCCGTTGCCCATGGAACCGCTTTTGACATTGCATGGCAGGGAATCGCGGATGCCGAAAGCCTGGTGACAGCCACGCGGTATGCCGCGGGTTTGGCCAAAGCCAGAAACCTGGCCCACTGATTCATGGGCCAATGCTGCCAATGGCATTGGAACCAACAAAAGCCCGGGCGACTTGGTAATGTGGGCTGTTGTTGGTTCAAGCATTAAGGCAACACTGGCCCTGCTTTTGCGGATTGATTCCGAAAATTGGGGCGGTTCATTTGCTCTGAATTGAAATCCAAAGGGATGGAACTGACCATGACCACCATCAACGCTGGACGAGGCAAGGTTTTTGACAGCATCACCGAATGTGTGGGAAACACACCGCTGATTCGATTCCAGCGGGTCACCGACGGGGCCAAAGCCACAGTGCTGGGCAAGTTGGAAAACTTCAACCCGCTTTGGTCCGTCAAGGACCGCATTGGCGTGGCCATGATCGAGGACGCCGAGAAAAAAGGCAAAATCAAAGCCGGAACGGTCATCATCGAGCCAACCAGCGGTAATACCGGCATTGGCTTGGCATTCACCTGCGCCGCCAAGGGCTACAAGTTGATGGTGACCATGCCCGAAACCATGAGCCTGGAAAGGCGGCGCCTTTTGAAGGCCTTCGGGGCGGAGATCGTCCTGACTCCGGGTGACCAGGGAATGCGTGGCGCCGTCAACCGGGCCGAGGAACTGGTCCGGGAGCACCCCAACGCCTTCATGCCAATGCAGTTCAACAATCCCGCCAACCCTGAAATCCATAGGAAAACCACCGCCGAGGAAATTTGGCGCGACACCCATGGCAAGGTGGATATTTTTGTCTCGGGTGTCGGCACCGGCGGCACCATCACTGGCGTGGGTGAAGTGCTGAAGGCCCGCAACCCTGCGACGAAAATCATCGCGGTGGAGCCAGCCACCAGCCCGGTGATCACCCAGAAACGGGCCGGACAGGAAATCAAACCAGGCCGGCACAAAATCCAGGGCATCGGGGCAGGGTTCATCCCCGGCATCCTGAATGTGGACATCATCGACGAGGTCATTCAGGTCCAGGACGATGATGCCTTCTCAGTGGCCCGGAGGTTGGCCAAGGAGGAAGGGATGCTTTGCGGGATCTCCTGCGGGGCGGCGGCCCATGCCGCCCTTCAACTGGCCCATCGGCCGGAAAACGCAGGAAAAACCATCGTGGTGATCTTGCCCGACTTGGGTGAGCGCTACTTGTCCACCCCGCTTTACCCGGAATAGCTTCCCCTATCTAAAAAATAGACGAGATAGCCCGGCTTTTTCCTACCACTCGTCCACAAGAGCTAGTCCCCCCCTTTGGGTTGGCTAACTTGGGACGAGTGTAGTACCATTTATTTGGCGCAAGACTGAAGCCAGTCGGGAGTTCCGGCAGGCCTTGCGTGCTTGTATTTCATCTGTCTGGCGTTTCCGGCTAAGGCTGGGCGCCCTTCCAGGACCTCCAACCCCCATGGTTAACAGGAATCTCCTTCGCGAATTTGACCTCGGCGACGAGGATATGAGCCAGTTTGAGCAGGCGTTTGCAAAACCGGACACCGGTGGAAACAGTGAGAACTGGTTCCAGGAAGAAAAGCAGGCCTACGAGGCCAACAAGCTGGTCAACGGCAAAGTCACCCGCATTGTCGGCGACAAGGTAATCATCGACATCGGTTACAAGAGCGAAGGCGAGATCCCACTGGAAGAGTGGAAGGAAGAGGGCAATCCCAACCCCGTCTTCCCGAAGGTTGGTGACGAGGTCCAGGTTCTGCTGGATTCGGTCGAAGACGAGTCTGGCACGATCATCCTCAGCTTCCGCAAGGCCAAGCGCCAGAAGGAATGGGAAGCGATCATCGAGAAGCACAAGGAAGGCGATGTCGTCGCCGGCCATGTGACCAAGAAGATCAAGGGCGGCTTGCTGGTGAATATCGGCGTCAATGTGTTCCTGCCCGCGTCGCAGGTCGATATTCGCCGTCCGCCGGATATTGGCGAGTACTGCGGCAAGACGATCGACTGCAAGATCCTCAAGATCGACGAAATCCGACGCAACATCGTGGTCAGCCGGCGCAAGCTGCTGGAGGACCAGCGCGAGGACATGAAGCGCTCGCTGCTGTCGGAGATCCAGCCCGGCCAGATCCGCAAGGGTGTGGTCAAGAACATCGCCGATTTCGGCGCGTTCGTCGACCTGGGCGGCATCGATGGGCTGCTCCATATCACCGACATGACCTGGGGGCGCATCAGCAATCCCCACGAGATCGTGAAGATCGACCAGCCGATCGAGGTTTACATCATCAATGTGGACCGCGACCGCGAGAAGATCGCCCTGGGCCTGAAGCAGAAGACCCAAAGCCCCTGGTCCAACGTGCAGGACCGCTACCCGATCGGCAGCAAGCACAACGGCGAAGTCGTCAATGTGATGAACTACGGCGCCTTCGTGAAGCTGGAAGAGGGTATCGAGGGTCTGGTCCATATCTCAGAAATGAGCTGGACCAAGCGTATCAACCACCCCAGCGAACTGGTCTCTATCGGGGACCAGGTCGAGGTGCAGGTCCTGAACATCAATCGGGACAAGCAGGAGATCTCGCTGGGCATGAAGCAGGTCCAGCCCAATCCCTGGGACAAGGTGGCCGAGCGGTATCCCAAGGACACCGTGGTCACCGGCGTGGTGCGAAACCTCACCAACTACGGGGCCTTTGTGGAAATCGAGGAGGGCATCGACGGCCTGCTGCATGTCTCCGACATCAGTTGGGTCCGCAAGGTGTCACACCCCTCCGAAGTTCTCCAAAAGGGCGAGTCGGTCACCTGTATCGTTCTCAATGTGGACCAGGAACGAAAGCGTATCGCCCTGGGCCTCAAGCAAATGAAGAACGACCCGTGGGACACCGACATACCCGCCCGCTACCAATTGGGCGAGGTGAAGCGCGGAAAGGTGACCAAAATCACCAACTTCGGCGTCTTCATCGAGTTGGAAGCCGGCCTGGAAGGCCTGCTGCATATCTCGGAGCTTTCCGACCAGAAGGTCGAGAACCCCGAAACCCTGGTTCAGGTGGGCGACGAGATCGAGGTGAAAGTGCTTCGCGTCGATGTGCCTGACCGGAAGATCGGCCTGAGCCGCAAGCGCCTGAACTGGACCCCGGAGCAGGATGCGGCCAACCCGCCCGCCCCGGCCGCCCTTTCCTCGGGTGGTTCGAGCAGCCCGGCTCCCGCCGGCCCCGGAGGCGCGAAGCAGCAACCGCGCACCGACCTGCGCGGCGGCACCGGATCCGGTGGCGATCTGGTATCACTGCCCGAAGGCTGATCCGAATCGGCCCTCCAAACCCCCTCCGGTCGGGATTTTTGTCCCGGTTGGCGGGGGTTTGGTGTAGGATTTGACTTATTCAGGCGATTTTGGACTGATTTCTGGTTCGCTCCAGCCGGTCCGGATCGCCTGAACCAGTTATTCCGCCCTTGGCGGTCATGCCACTCGTGCAAGACATGCTTGTCCTGCGTGGACTGCAAGCTCGGGCTGGCTCGAATCCGGCCGGCAGACTTGCCACCCGTGTCTAACAGGGCCCACGCCCGACGATAGACAGGTGTGGATCAAGGGGGCCGCTTGGAGCGGTGATGAACCGCGCCAAGGCCGGACAGACCGGCAACTGTGCGACCCTCTGGGATCCTGTGCCACAAGCCGGATACCAACAATGACGCGACCCCGCCGATCGACCGAAGCGGTGCAAAGTCCACTTGAGACTTATCTCCGCGAGATCAACGAGACCGCGCTTCTCACCGCGGACCAGGAAAAGGAATTAGCCTACCGCATCGAGGTTGGTGACGCGGAGGCGCGCGACCGCATGGTTCGCGCCAACCTGCGCCTGGTGGTGAACATCGCCCGCAGCTATGTGGGCAAGGGGCTGGCGCTCCAAGACCTAATCGAAGAGGGTAACCTGGGTCTGCTGCGCGCGGTGGAGGGGTTCGACCCCACCATGAACACCCGCTTCAGCACCTACGCCAGTTACTGGATCAAGCAGTCCATCAAAAGGGCCCTAGTGAACACCGCCAAGACCATCCGCATTCCGGCCTACATGGTGGAATTGCTGGCCAAATGGCGCCGGGCCTCCGCCAAGCTCCAGGAAGAACTGGGCCGGACACCCACCCCCGAGGAGATCGGTCGCACCCTGGAATTGTCCAAGAAGAAGCTGGCCATCATCAAGAAAGCCATCCGGGTCCACGGGACGGTTCCCCAAACAGACCAGGGAGATTCCGGTTGGTCTCTCGACGAGATCGTGATGGACTCCCAGACCAAGGCACCCGACATCGAAATGGTGGAGGCCGACAACCTCAAGCAGGTGATGCGGCTTCTGGAGCATATGGACAAGCGGGAAGCGACCGTTCTCCGCCTTCGGTTCGGGGTGGATGATGACCAACCCCGGACCCTCAAGGAAATCGGCGAGCAACTCGGCCTGACCAGGGAACGTGTCAGGCAAATCGAGAGCGAGGCTCTCGGCAAATTGCGCGTCAGCCTTGAGGTTGAATGACCCGGGCCGGATTTTCACACTTCCCAAAGATCCCCTGAACCCCGACAGCCCGCAAACACGATACATCCCTTGGAACCGTTCACTCTTCTCCCGCACGAGAGGTGATTGGTGATAAGTGTGATGCCGTTGTGCAGCCTGGTGCTGCCCGGCCTTCTGGTCCTCGGCCAAACCGAACGGACCAACGCTCCCCCTACGCGCAACGCCATGGTGTTGTGGCAGGAGGGCCAGGAGGCCATGAAACGGGGAGAAATCCCCACCGCCCTGCGCTTGTATCAGGAAAGCCAGTTGATGGCCCCTGACCTGCCCAGGGTTCAATTAAGCCTTGCCGCCGCGTACCTCCAGGCGGACAACCAGCCGAAGGCCTGCGAGCACCTGCGCCGCTACCTGGAGCTGGAACCCGGGCATTGGCAGGTTCGCCAACAATTGGCGGACCTCCTTTCCCGCCTGGGACATCGCGCCCTGGCCAAGCACGAACTGGAACGCATGGTCCATGGCGCCCACAGCGCCCTGGCATTGGAACACTCTCCCCCGGAAGAAAGCGAGGCCCTCAGGCTCCTGGTCCACGGCCACGGACGCCTGATGGAATTGGCGGAGGAGGAAAGCCACCCGGGCAATTACCATTTGCACCGTGGCATAGGGCTCTATTATCTGGCGCAGAGCCTTCCCCAGGCAAACCGCATCCAGCCAGTTTCCAGCCAACCACCGGAGGCAAACGGGGAGATTCCCGACCGCCAGGAAATATTCCTGAAGGCAGTCCAGGAACTGACAGAATCCGAAAAAGTGGCCCCGGGAAATTCCAAGTCCGCCTGGTATCTAAGCCGGGCCTGGAAGGAATTGGGGCAGGCGGGGCAGGCTGACCATTGGCTCAAGATCCTAGCCAAAAACCATATTCCAGGGGATTTGCACCCCCGGGAAGAGCGGGAGTTCGCCGTTTCGAGGGGGGCTTCCAAACTGGACCGTTTGCTATCGGGCAGGTGATATCCTCGAACAAGGTCACACCAAAAACACCACCACCGGGCAACCGGTGTTTTTTTAGTCCCAAATCCTTTTGGGTTTGGTACACGATGATGATGTAAATGGTAGACTGAAGTCCAAGGGGAGCACCTGCTTAGGAGCATCCCGCATTTTGTCAGCCCAGGGCCAAGGGCCGAAGGAATGACCATGGGATTCAATTTTGGAAGGATCGCCAGCCGGTTGGTAGCTATTGGTGCGTTGCTTGGCGGTTTGGGTAGTTTGGTTTTGGCCCAACAAACCAGTCCCGAATTGAAGGACCTGTATTCCAAATACCAATCGGGACGGGGTGCCGTGAACCGCTGGATGAGCGGAAACACCCCTTTTGACCCAACCAAAAAAGAAGATTTGGACCAACTGGCGAATTACTGTCGTTTCATCACCAAAGGGCAAACTTTCCACGACCGGCTCACTACCACATCAGACATCAACAGCAAGCTTCTTTTAGATTTGCCTGATAACGTGCAAAAAGATATTGGCCAAACCATGGTGCGGGCTTTCGATGCACCCCATGGCCCCTCGCTTTTGAAAACCTATCACCGGACCATGCTGGAACAGGCCGAGGCGGTTCTGGCTGAGTCCAAGGATCAGTATGTGCGTTTGAACATCGCCCGCGTTCTGCCGGGTATCGGCTTAGCGGTGGGAAGCACCAAACGCGACGGAAAAGCTGTTCTCGACCTGAAGGATCAGGTTGAGGTTTACAACCGTCAGATTGCGGCATGCACCAAACTAATCGAGAACGCTTCCAAAGGCTCCCCCCGAGATGACGGTGTGCTTCTGTACGCTCTCCGAGGCGCCAAGGAGGCTTTGGCAGGTTACAACGCGACTTTCGCCCTCAGGACCGACAGGGAAAAAAAGGCGCTGACGGTACCCCCTGACGCCGCCCAAGAGGAAAAGCTCCTCGCGTTGGCAGGTGACCTTGCTGAAAAACCGCCCCAATGGACCAACGGAGCCCCGGCCGAGGAGCAGGAAGGTTTCCGGATGATCCGCCGCGAGGCCATTAGGGTTTTGGCCGCTTCGGGCAGGCCAAAAGTGGGCTCGGTGGTGCCGTCCGCGGTTTTGGGCCGGATATTGGCACTGGATCCAACCAAATCCAACTATCGGTTGGACGAACTGGTGGATGCAGCAATCGGCTTGGCTTCCATGCGCATCGAGGCTGGCTACAACACTGACCTGGCCGCCTCGCTGGTAGGAAAGACCATTCAGGAATTCATCGCCACCTACACCCAGAAACAGGGGATTTACGCCTCATTCCCGTTTGTGTTCCATGCAGCCCGGCTCAACACAGCCCTGATCGCCTGGGAAGACAAGCCTCCATCCCCTGAGATCAAGGGATTGGTCACCAAGGCGCGGGGAGCGCTCACCGCACTGGAAAAGAAACAAGAACCCCAGTTCCAGGAAACCGAGGCCATCCAGAAATTGCGTGACAAAGGCTATGAAATGATCAAGGGCGACAAATCCACCGAGATCCCCCCCGGCTAACCACGGCAATGAATCTGGCAAGTCCACACTGCCCGGCAGCGACCTCATTCGCTGTCGGGTAGCGCTTTGAGAATCTTCTCCACATCCGCGATATCCACCAGTTCCGCCTCGTCACGGCGCGTGTATTTGCGCTTCAGGGCGTCGAGCAGGTGATCCCACATGGCCCTGGTGGGCTTTCCTGTCATTTTGGTCCAGTCATGCCTTCGGTGGGTTTTGGTCTTGAAGCTCCAAATCCTTGCGAATCGTTCCGCGCAGATCCAGAGTTCCTCCCCGGTTTCAGGGTCGGTCACACGCCATTGGATTTTCATGTCTCTTCATCATCCCAATCGTCGGCGTTTTGGCCCATTTTTTCGGCACCGGCCCTGCCCGGGCCGCACCTACCGGCCCGGAGATCCTCGATCAATCGCAGCATGTCGGGAGGGGGCGCCATTTCCCAACGCAATTCCTCTCCGGTGGAGGGGTGGACAAAACCCAGCTCCGCCGCGTGCAAGGCCAGGCGAGGCGCCCCGCTGCCATCCCTAAACGGCGGGGCTCCAAAAGGTTGCATGTAAACCGGGTCACCTGCCACAGGATGGCCCAACTCCGCCATGTGGATGCGAATCTGGTGGGTCCGTCCTGTCTCAAGCCGGCACGAGACCAGGGTGAATGGCGCTTTGGCCCCTTTGGCCCAGCCCGGGGGCACCAAGGTTTCCACCAATTCCAGATGGGTTGTGGCGTGTTTACCCACGGAGGACACCGGCCCACTGCCCCTGCGGCCGTCGCCCCTGTCACGGATCAGCACGCTCTGAATGGTTCCTTCTTTGGGCTGCCCCAAAACGACGGCCAAATACCGGCGGTGGACTGTATGTGCCCGAAATTGGGCGCCGAGGGCTCGTTCCGCCTCAACTGTGCGCGCAAAAACAACCAGACCCGAGGTTTCCTTGTCGATCCGGTGCACCACCCGCAATCGCCCTCCCCCGCCATGGGCGCCCTTGCCTTTGGTCTGTTTGTTGAAGGGAGCTTCCTGCCGCAACTGATCCTGGACCAATTCATCCAGGCAAGGCACCAATACCCGGCGACTCTCCCGCCATTGGCGTTCGGCCGGATGCCTGACGGTTGAAATTCCGGAGGGTTTCTCCACTACCACCACCTGGCTATCAGAATGCCTGACGCGGATACCTCCGGCCCGAGGCGGGGGAGCGGCGGATTCAACGCTCAGGACCACTTTTTCCCCCGCGTGAACCCGCCTGGCCGGATCCATGCACAGGTCAATGGCCGGTTCCCTGCCCAATCGCACCCGGCGGGAGGCGACCAATTGGCGCACTTCCGCCCAGGATTTGCCGGGAAGCCACCGTTTCAGGCAGGCGGCCAGGGTTTTTCCCTCATCGGCCTCCTGGCATGAAAAATCCTGGGTTGGGCTCAAGACTTGCCCCCGTCTGGAGCGTTGGTTTTTGGACCGGGCCTTCCGGGCTTTGGACGCCTTCCGGCTGTCGCCCGGTTGGGCCGATATCCCTTGGATTTTGGTTTATTGCTTCCCTGGAAACTCTTCCCCAGAGGTTCCTTCGTACCGGGCCCCTTTTTGCCAACCGCATGATAATGATCATCTGAAACCGCCTTTTGGGCGCGGTCGCGTCTTGCGGCCAAGGCCTCCCTGGGCGGTTCGCCTGGAATAAGGGCGTCGCATCCCTTGCCGATGAGATCAGCCCTGCCGGCCTCGAGCAATGCCGCCCTGACCTCGAACCAGTTTTCAGGTTTGAAAAATTGCAGCAGGGCCCGCTGCTTTTTGCGATCCTTCAACGCCTTGACCACATGGACCTCCTGCCCGGTCATCGGGTCAATGCCGGTATGGTACATGCAGGTTGCGATATCAAAAGGTGCCGGAATGAAATCCTGCACCTGGTCGGGACGGTAACCATTCCTTTTGAGGAAAACCGCCAACTCGATCATGGCCTGCAGATCACTGCCAGGATGGCTGGCTATGTAATACGGGACGAGGTATTGCTTTGGCTTCCCTGCCTCGATCGAGGCTGTCTTGAATGCCTTGGCAAAGCCTTCGAAATTCACATTCCGCGGCTTCTTCATCAGGTCGAGCACCCGCGGGTCCACCGCCTCGGGGGCCACTTTCAGGGTGCCTCCCACATGGTGGGTGGCCATCTCGCGCATGTAGTTTGGATCCAGTTGGGCCAGGTCCATCCGGATGCCACTCGCGACAAGGATTTTCCTGATTCCGGGCTCGCTTCTGGCCTTGCGAAGCAATTGAACCAGGGGGCCGTGGTCGGTCCCCAGCAATTTGCAGATTCCGGGATGCACACACGAGAGCCGCCTGCATTTGGCCTCCACCTCGGGCCGGGTGCACCGCATTTGATACATGTTGGCGGTGGGCCCCCCCACATCGCTGACAACACCCCGGAATTCGGGATCCTTGGCCAGCTTCCGCATCTCCTGAAGGACGGATTCCTCACTGCGCGATTGGATTATTCTCCCCTGATGGGCCGTGATCGAACAAAAGGTGCAACCGCCAAAGCAACCCCGCATGATGGTGATCGAATCCTGGATCATCTCATGGGCGGGGATCGGCTCGGTGTAGGACGGATGGGGCCGCCGATTATAGGGCAGACCGAAGATCCGGTCCATCTCCAATTGTGAAAGCGGCAAACCGGGTGGATTGCAGATGACCGCCTGATTGCCGTGGTACTGGACCAATGCCTTGGCATTGAAGGGATTGGTGTTGTGGTGGATGATCCGGGTGGCTTCGACAAATGCCGCCTTATCGGCCGCGACCGCCTCGAAGTTGGGCAGCTTTTCCAATTGAAATGGCTGGGCTGAACCGCTTTCCGCCTGTTGCTGGCCCTGTGCCAACCTGGACCAGTCTGATTCGGGGGGAGTTTCCGACGCGCCCAGCGCGTAGGCCACGCCGCGCAAGTCCCTCAAATCCCGCGTGGAAGCGCCCGCGGCCAACCTTCTCGCGATCTCAACTATGTTCGCCTCGCCCATCCCGAAAACCACCAAGTCCGCCTTGCAATCCAGCAGGATCGATTTGCGGACCGTATCGGACCAGTAATCGTAATGGGCCAGGCGGCGCAGCGAGGCTTCCACCCCCCCCGCAATGACTGGCACACCCGGGAACGCCTCGCGGGCCCGATGGCAATAAGGAAGTGTGGCCCGATCAGGCCGCAATCCAATCCGCCCTCCCGGGGAGTAGGCATCGTCATTGCGGACCTTTTTGTTGGCCGTGTAATGGTTGATCATCGAGTCCATGTTGCCGGCGCTGACGGCAAAGAACAGTCTTGGACGGCCGAACTGCCTCCATGGCTCGCAAGTGCGCCAATCCGGTTGGCTCAGAATGGCGACCCTGTATCCAGCCCGCTCAAGGACACGGTGCAAGATCGCCATGGCGAAACTGGGATGGTCTATGTAAGCGTCGCCGGTGACAAAAACCACATCCACCGCATCCCAACCACGCGCAAGCATTTCCTCGCGCGACGCGGGCGCATGGGGAGCCGCATGCTGCTCCAACCACATGGGGAGGCTGAGTTTTTCCGCTACCTCGGGCATATCCGCCATCCAACCGGGCCGGCACCCTGGGGCGCCACTGAACAAGCATCAAACATTAATTCATTGTAGAGCATGGATTTGCGAAAACCGGGGCCTCCGGCCCTTTGGCCAGCCGGAACGAGGCCTTTTTCCCGGACTATCCGGCCCCATTCGCTCTTGCTCCGGTGCCGTGACCCCGTGCTAGACTCTGCGAACTTGAAAAATGATCGTGACCGGCACCTTCAGGGCCTGC
>JAFMJU010000311.1 GCA_017853285.1 Gemmataceae bacterium | reverse complement strand
TTTTCTTCCCGGCATGAAACAGAAAAGCACCAAAGACACCATCCAAAACGAATCAGCCAACGGCCTGAGCAATCTGCGTGGCACCATTGCCATGGCCAGGACCCCGGCCCCACATTCCGCGTCCAGCCAGTTTTTCATCAATGTGAAAGACAATCTGTTCCTGGACAAAAGCCAGGCGGCAGACGGGCATGGGTATTGCGTGTTTGGCAAGGTCTCCGAGGGATTGGATGTGCTGGACGCCATCAAGGTAGTTCCCACCGGAAACAAAGCTGGCCATGGGGATGTGCCAATTTCGGATGTGAAAATCGTCAAGGCCGTTAGGGCCTAGACAGCCAAGGCAAATCTTCGACGCGGGGCGGGCACCTCTGCCCGCCCCGCACCATTAGGTAGGCTTGAAGCGGATCACCTTCAGCACCAGAATTTCACGTTCCCCCCGGGTCGCCACCTCATCCAGCATGGTCGCAATATCCGGCTGGATGCTTTTTTGACTCCAGACCGTTGACACTTTGTGTTGAATTGACACCGGCTGATCCATCCGGACCACACTCTCCCCGGCAGCATTTCGCACCAGCCGAACCATCACCTCGTTGACACCACTGGTTCGGACATTGATCCTGTTGGCCCCTTTGTCCACCCAGGCAGCGATGGTTGCCGGCTGAATGGATGGATTCCATTGACTCCCGGTCATTTGCGTTGTTTTGCTCGTGTCACCTGCCCCAATCCAGTAGAAACGGTCATCTGTGGGCCGAAGGGTGCGGTAATCGTTTCCCAACACCCCAAGTCCACCGCCATTTCCCAAACCGGTGAGGCTGTACTGGCGGCGCTTGGGACGCATCCAGTCGAAAATCTGCGGGACTTCCCCGGCGAACCACTCCACCCCCCTGCCCTTGTATTGGGTCCAAATCATGGGAAAGGACCTGCTGGCCCAGCTGGTGAATATTTCCCGGTTTTTCAAATTCAAATCCCCAGCGTAGTCCCCGTTGCACACATAGAAAGGAACCTGCTGGGCATTGCGCCAATATGCCATTGGAAAGTAAAAAGCCCCACCTGACATCGGGATTACGCCGGCGAACCAATCCGGGTGCGCAAGGCCGATGTCAAAAGCGGCATTCGCACCCCCATCCAACCCGAACAGAAACACCTTGTCATCGTCCAAACGGAAGCGGGATTTGGCACTCCGAATAGCACCAAGCACCGCATCGTGCTCATTTGGACTGTAGGCATATCCTGATTTCGCCCCACCCAATTCCCAGTGGGGAGCAACCAAGACATATCCCTCCTGACCTGCCAGAACAGACCATTTTTTCAAATGATCCTCCGGCTTTTCCCCGGACCCGTGCAGTACCACCAAAAGCGGCCATTTCTTTCCCGGGTGATATCCGGGAGGAAGGAGCACATGGTACCGGGGCTCTCCCCTTTCACCGGAATCGGGAACCATTTCCTTGACCTGTGAGGGAGCAACAGTGGCATCTCCCAGCACGGGGGGGAGATTGGGAATCATCAAAAACAGATCATCCTTGCTTATCGAGGCGGAATTCAATTCCGCATCGACAAATTTGTCCCTTGCGGTTTTGCCCGGAAGCCGCAAGGCCGTCAGCAACTTGGCGCGCAAATCAGAGACCTGTACGGCCCGAGCCGGCTTGTCCTCGGCAGCGGCCTTGCCGAGCATCCAACCTGAAATGGCCAATGCCGCCATTTTTCTAGTATTCTCAGGAACCGATTCCGCCTTGCCCATGCCAGTCAGGGAGTCAGCTTGTCCTAAAAATCCTTCCAGGCGATCCAAACCGTCCAAATGAAATTCGCCGATCACAGACTCCAACGGCCTTACCAATGGGTCGTCCTTGGCAAGCATTGAGGCGACCTTGTTCAGCAAACCCCTCGCCCTGACCTCTCTCTCCAAGGCGGCATCAGCATCGGCGGAAATGGTCCGAAGATCTTCCGACAGCCGCTCATCCGTGTTTTCGGAGGGCAACCCGGACAAAATCTCCTTCGCTTGTTTGTACTGACCACTTTTGGAATATCTTTTGGCAACCGTCAGAATTTGATTGTTTTTCAAGGCGGCCACAGTGCCCTTGGATTTTTCCAGAATTGTCTCCCCCTCCTTTCCAAAACCGGCAATACGCGCCAGCTCATTTTCCGCCTCAGACAATCGCCCGGCCTGGACAAAGAAATTCAGCCTTTTCGCGGAACGGAGCAACCGATCTTTGGCAGGAGCGTCGGGCTTGTCCATCGCATCGGGATTGCTGTCCAACAATTTCCGGAGGGTTTGGTCTGAAAATTCGGTGGTCAGATACATGCAACCCCAACGATGGCGGTTGATGGCGTCCACCCTGGCCCAGGTTGGCGTCACCGTGCCCAGATGATGCCTCATCCCAACCAGACCGCCAGGCCCCTTGAAAATAAAACTACGATCCCACTTGTCATCCCAGTCATCCGATTGGACGATTTCCCAGATACTGGGCATGGGCCTTCCGTGCGGAATAAAAATCACCTTTGGGAAACTGAATTTCTCCTCGCTCTCCGGCTGATCTTTTTCAGCAATACGGGCCTGGGATGGCAAGAAATATTGGCGGCGGACACCGTCATCGACCTGAAAAAAACCTTTGGGGTACGCTATGGGTTCCTTGGTTGCCGGATCCAATTCGATTTGGTGGTCGCGCCGAACTTTTCCCTGGAGGACAAAACCATCCTTCATGAAGACCAAATCCGCATGAACCGGCAGGGCGCTGGCGAGAAAAGCGACGGCCAAAATCAGGCAACCGAACCACTTTATCCGGTGGCCGTTCGAAAGGATTTTTTTGGTAGGTGTCGAAGTGGAATCCATTGGTTTCATCCCCGGCGACACGGTAATTGGCCTGTTATAGCAATGGCGTGCTCTACCTAATTATCGCTGTAATCGATTTAAAACCGAAATGTTTTGTGCCATCGTCAATCAGATGGTTTGGGGGAAACCTTTTTGGGAAGGCCAACACTCGAACTTTCAACCGTCATGCGGATAAAAATCGAGTCTCCTTCCCGAATTTGGTCTCATTTCAAGTTCTGGAAACTTTCAAAAAACACGAATCAAAAATATACATTATTATATAAACGGATATAATATTCGCTTTTCAAATACAGATAATTATCCGCTTTGCTAATACCATCCCCACTAACCACACTTTTTGCGGAAATTTTCATCCCGGTTTCGAAGTGGGACAATGGCGCAGAGGAATCCGTAAGCAATAATTTTCCGTCCTTGTGACCATCAGGATTAACCCATGCCAGAAATCACCACACGATTGCCCATTGGCTCCGTTCGATCCGAGGCGGATGGTCGGCGATTTTCCGCGATATGGAAATTGTTGGTGGTGATATTAGGGGTGCTGATTCCAGCCACCGGGATGCTCCATGCCGGCCCCCTTCCCCCGGATTTCGTCTCACAACTTCGGGTGAAACTGGAAAACCCCTCTCCCGACCGCGTCAGAGCCAGTCTGAATCTGATTGAAAAAATGACATCTTCAGGCGAGCTTTCCAGGGCCCTCCTATTGCCTGAATGGCAGGGGCAGTATTTGGACGGGGACAACCTGGAAATATTCAACGCGGCACTTGATAAATTTGTAATCACCTCGCAAAAAGGGCTTTCATCACAGTCGCCTTTGGTTCGCAAGCAAACCGCACGGATCATCGCGGAAACCGGATCGGTGAATTCCGGATCTTCCTCCATCGGGGGCGCGGAACGCTCGGTCGCAAGAGATCCCGCCTTCCGAAAGTCATTTCAAAAGTTTCAGGACCAGCTTTTTGAATTATGCAAAACAGACAACGAGGTTCGGGCGGACGCCTTGTTTTGCCTGGGCAGGATTGATTCCAACCCAGGTCGCCTGGGAAGCCTCGTCGCGGAAATTCTCAAGCCAAAATCAAACACTCCCAATGGCGTGCCCGAAAGGATGGCCGCGGCGGATTCAATCAAGGCACGCGCCAACAGTATTGCCACTTTGGTCCGCCAACGAAGGGCTTTGAACCTGGAGGAACTCGGCAGAAGCCGGGCCCATTTCCTTGAAGTTGTTTCCGCCTTGGTTCCCTCCGCGGTGATCGGGCTTTCAGACCCTTACCCGAAGGTCGCGCTGTTGTGTTCCGACTGTGTGAACGAATTGACCGAAGCGATGGTCGACAGCGACATCGTCATCCAAGTGCGAGATCTGGATCCCTCCATCCAGGAAGGGAATGATGTTTTTGCCACCCGTATCGCGGCTGTCAGGCAGGATCAAAAAGAACTTCTGCCAATGGCCAAAACCCTTCGCACCCATTCCGCCCAAATCCTGACCTTGGGCCTCCGAAGAGGCCAGGACATTCATGCCCGTCAGGAAACTCTGCTTTTGCTGGAGGATTTCGCGGTCATCCGCAGGAAAATGTTCGACCAAGAAACCCGGTTGGCCAAGGCGGAATCATTGGCCGGATTGGAAACCCCAAAAAACAGGATGCGCGACCTTGAGGTCTTCCCTATCTCGGAGGAAGGCACCAATTCCATCCTGCAGGCCCTATTGGCCGGATTGGCTGACAACGAATCATCCATCCGTTTGACCACGGCAAAATCGGTCGAGGCAATCATCGGGCTGCCTGACATCCTCCAGGAACTTCGCCAATCGGACCGGGACCGTCTTCTGGACGCCCTGCTGACGGAATTGGACAATGAAACAGACATATATGTCCAGACAAACCTGATCCGCGTCCTGGGCATGGTTGCCCCCAGCAAACATGAAAAGATCGTGCCAGCCCTTGTCCGCATGCTGGGCACACCTGATGTGGATGTCCGGGTGCAAACGGTGAACGCGCTCAAGAATTTCGAAAGCAAGGCATCCGGCGCGGTGAAAGGCTTGAGCCTGGTGGTGGATCAGGGGGATCCCGAATTCAGGATCATCGCCATGAAGGCCATCGAGGCCATTGGCACCGAGGCGGCCGGATCCCTGCCCAAGGTCGCCAACAATTTGAAACACACC
>JAFMJU010000310.1 GCA_017853285.1 Gemmataceae bacterium | reverse complement strand
GTGGCTTCCAGGTATTTGGCCTTGGCATTGCCCTTGAATCCCCCCAGAGCGGGCCCGGTTTTGCCGTTGATCACCACTGTCGGGGTAGAGCGTATGCCGTAATAACGAGCCCTGTTTTCGCTGTCCTGATTGGTGAGTGGATCCGGGCCGGGAATATGCAGGTGGTACTGCAGGAGAACGACATCGGTGGGTTTGTAGGTTTGGGCCATGGCATCAAAAGCGATGTCAGCCGCCACGCATGGGGGGCACTGGGCGCCTGTGAAAAGCTCGACCAAAGCGACCCGTTTCGATTTCCGTTTGGATCCATCGAAGGGCTCTGGCTTGAATGGGATGGCCGTCTTCAGGAAAACCTTGTCCAGTTCGTCTTCCTGCTTGGCGATGGCAGTTTTGAGATCGGCGGATTTCTTGTCATCAACTCCCTCCAGGAGCGTCGCCTCCAACTTCATCAGGGCCAAGGTCTCATCGGAGGCGGTTTTGGTGTCCCCCTTGATTTTGCGCAACAACGCCAACCCCATTTCCTTCTGCACATTTTTACGCCCCATGGCACCGAGGGTGGGGATCAGGCTGCGCTGAACAAGGACCTCTGGCAGACCGGAGAGGGATTTTTCCTGAAACTCGACCGCGGTTTTGACCTCCTCGGGTTTTGAATCCTTCAAGGCGTAGTCGGCGACAAGGGTTCCCACCTTCACAGCGGCCGCCGAGGCCGGATGATCCTTCACCACCTTTTCAGCAAGGGTGAGTTTGTCCTTGAAAGCGGTCTTCTCCATGACCTCCTTGACGACATCGGAACCGGGGGAGGCGACTTCCAATTTTTCCTTTTCCGGGAGGTCACCCTTGGGAGAGGCTTCCAAGGCGGCGGGGAACCAGTTGCCATTCAACCTGAAGGCACCTGCCAGACGTTTTGATTTCGAATCCACCCCCAAAAAGACGAGATCCAAATTCACCCGGCCATCAATATGGAAGGTGGCCTTGTCACCGGTTTTTTTGAAATCGGACAGTTTGGATTCCTTGAACGCCTCGATACCGTGCTTGAGCCATTCTGCCTTGAGATCCCCATCCGAACCCTTGATTTCGATGAGCCCAAGGACCGAATCGCGGCCCACCGGAACGCTGGGGAGCGTTCCGATCAAAAGCCACTTACCAGCCAGACCCTGAGTGTCTTGGGCGCGCCCAATCTGACCAACCAGGGTCAGCACGAGCGCAGCCAGCACCAACCGCATCTTTTTCACCATCGAAAAGTCCCCACCAGGATGGAACATCCAAAAGGTATGGTTCAGTAGCAGAATGTCTCGCCTTAGAACCGGTAGCAACTCCCATCGCCATCATCACCAAAGGGTGGATGGAGGCAAGACCACCTGCCCGGTTGGCGAGGGATTGTGATGGCAAACAATCAAGCGTCGGCTTCGGGTAGGCGGAAAAGTTTACGCAAAGCATCTAGAAGCGTGTGATTTTCCTGAACTGCCCCATTTGCCGACTCTTCAGCCAGGGCGGCTATGGGACCGTGCAGATATTGGTTTTGCAAGAGCCGGAAGGCCCCCTCGATATACCGCTTGTCTTCCGGGCTTAGCCGGCCGTTCAACTTTTGCAGCAGCTTCGAAACAATGGTTTCCCGCTTGGACTCGAATTCGCGAGTCAGTTTGGCAATGGCGTTGCCGTGTTTCCTTCGGGTCCAGTCCCGCAAAAAACGGGCGGCCTCCTGTTCCACTATCTGGTCGGCGGCAGGGATATGGCTCCTGCGTTCCTCCAGGGTGGCATTGCGAACGCTGTTGAGGTCATCGATGTTGAACAGGCAGACCGCATCCCCATCGTGGATACGGGGGTCGAAATCCCTTGGAACGGCTATGTCCAGAACCACGCAGCGCCCCTTTTTTCGCTGGCGGGAAATCTGACGCCAACGGTCGAGGGTCACAATCGGTTCCGGTGAACCGGTGGTGCTGAGAACAATGTCGGCGCGGGCCAGCACCGAATCCAAATCCGTCCAAGGCACCGCTTGGCCGCCGTGCGCGCGCGCCAAGGATTCGGCCCGTTCGAAGCTGCGGTTGGTGACAATCACCCGTTTCGGCTTCAGTTCAGTCAGTTGCCTGAGCGTGAGTTCCGCCATCTTTCCGGCGCCAAGCACGGCGATGGTCTTGTCGCCAAAGTGGTCGAACACTTCCCGGACATAATCCACAGCCACGCTCGAGACGGAAACATGGCCCTGGGCCAAACCCGTCTCGGTGCGGACACGCCGGGCGACCTGCCGGGCCCACTGAAACAATCCGTTGAGCGCCGGCCCCGAGGCCCCCGCCTGTCGGGCCACCTCGTAAGCCTGCTTGACTTGACCAGCAATCTGTCCTTCGCCAAGGACAAGGCTATCGAGGCTGGACACCACTCGAAACAGGTGGCGAACCGCGTTTTCCCCCTCCACCGATTGCAATGAATCGGCAAGGGAACCGCCTTCGAGTTCGACCAGACGACCGAGCAATTCGGCCATTTCACCCACCGCTGGAAGCGGTGTGCCGTCCAAGCGGGCAAAATACATCTCCACCCGGTTGCAAGTGCTGAGGATAACCGACTCGCAATTGAACGCCCGCTGGATGGCCTCGAGGGCCTGGGTGAGGGTATCACCACCCAGCGCCAGTTTCTCGCGCACTTGCACCGGGGTGGTGCGGAAATTCACCCCCATCATCAGCAGGTTCATGATCCCACCCCGGCAGGGGCGTGCCACCTGGCTGGCAGGGAATGGGGCAATGCCGCGCAAACCACCAAAAGGATAAAAGCGATGATGACCAAAATGGCCAGCAGCCTGCCCCGCACCTTGAACCCGTAGCGCAGGCAAACCAAAACCAAAAAATCCAACCACAAAACGCAGGTTCCCAAAACCCGGGGATCCGTCCAGCCACCCAGGTTCTCGGCATCTCCCCAGAGCATTCCCGCCCCGATCAGCACCCCCATGGTGAGCAACGGAAAAGTGATGGCAACCGATTGCCTGACCTTGCTTTCCAGTTGCTCGAGGCTGGGTAATTGCACCCCGGAACCGGGACGATGCTTGTTGCGCAACTGCCGGGCACGCACCAGGTACATCACCGCCGCTACGGCTCCAAAGCCCAAAGAAAGACTGGCGAGCACGAGGGATGCCGCATGAACCACCCCCCATCCACGGGCGTCCCTCAACAGGATGGCGCCATCATCTCCCCCGGTGGCCCGAAGCCAGGCCAAGGCCACCAGAATCAAGACCACAGGCAATGCAAAAAGGTTGATGGAGCGAACCCGGCTGGCCAGGTCCATTTGCAGGGTGACCAAGGCGATCAGCCAGGAGAAAAAAAGAAAAAAGCCGAACGGGGAGAAGAGTGCTGGCTGGTGGTAGGCCAAAAAGAGCGATTGGGCCAAAGCACCGGCGGCGTGGAAGATGATCGCCCCGGTTCGCAACCAAGGAGAACGGCTGAATTGGGTGGCCAGGTAAAGACCGAGGGCGGTCAGATAACTGGCGCCAAAACAGACAAAGGTGATTCGATCCAAGGAAAACCCGTCCACCAACGGTTGCTGGGAATAGCCGGGCCGAGGCCCCGGGGCCAAAGTCCATTCCTCTATCTTATGTTAGCCAACCAGGGGACTGAGACCAAGTTGGAAGAAACCGGTTCAAACGACGGGGTATTCAGCATCCAGGGCACTGGCAATGGAAGGGTAGCGGAAAACAAAACCACCCTCCAAAGCCCGATTTGGCAGGACCCTTTGGCTAGCGCACAGGAAACGGGCAAATTCACCCACCGCCAGGCGCAGGACAAAGTAGGGCACGGGAAAGAAGGCGGGCCTTTTTAACCTGCGGGCTATCTGACGAACCATTTCCCCGTTCCGAACGGGTTCAGGGGAAGTGGCGTTGATGGGTCCGGAAACATTCGGGTTCTCAAGGGCCCACAAAAAAAGGCGCACCAAATCATCGAGGTGGATCCAACTCATGAAAAAATGGCCGCCAGCCAGCGGGCCACCAATGCCCCAACGGATCGGCTGGTCCAATTTGGCCAAGGCGCCCTGCCCGGCCTTGAGGACGACGCCGGTCCGAACCAACACCCGGCGCACCTTGCCCTGGAGTGGAGCGCTGGATTGTTCCCATCGTTCGCAAAGGGACCCGAAAAAATCGTTGGAGGGGGGAGCGGACTCATCCACGGGTTCATCGCCGGTATCGCCGTACCATCCAATCGCCGAGGCTCCGAGGAAAACCCGGGGTGGGGAATCGCACGCCAGCATTGCCTGGGTGAGGTTGCCGGTTGAAATGATTCGGCTATCTTCGAGAGTTTTTTTGAATTCGGTTGTCCAGCGCTTGTCCGCGACATTCTGGCCGGCAAGGTGGATTACCGCATCGTGACCGCAGAGCGCCTTGGACCATTCGCCCAATTCCATCGGGTCGCCTGCAACGACCATGCAAGCGGAAGGAAGGACCTTGGCAGCCTGCTGTGGATGGCGGGAAAGGACCGTGACCGTGTGACCGGCTTTCAGCAAGGCGGGAACCAGCGCACGGCCGACCATGCCCGTGCCACCCGTCACCCAAACCTTGCTCATTTATTTTGCCGCCTGGCGTAAAAACCGGTTTCCCTGTCACCCACCCGCGAGGTACCGGCGATGGCGTCGGCGTTACCGGTGAAAAGGAATCCTCGGTAGATCTGCTCGGTTCGCGGGAAACGAATGCCGAATTCAATCTGATGGGGTTGGGGCCCCAGGCGACCCTGAACCTCGTAGCTGGCGCCATCCTTGTCGGAAAAATATTTACCGCTCACCTCGCCCCCATCCCGCACTTGAATCGTGATGGTACCTGAGCGCCTGCCATCGTCCTCCAGTTGGTAGGCTCCCTGGAAGTAGGACTGCTGGAACTTGTCGGTGATGACAGGTTGGGAGGGATCTGTGGACTTTGGCAACGGAACTGAATCAATAGCCAGCCACAATTTGGCTCCATCTCGCACTCGCAGGGAGAGCCTTCTGTTCTCCGAAACGCATCGCAGGTCA
>JAFMJU010000309.1 GCA_017853285.1 Gemmataceae bacterium | reverse complement strand
CCCTGGGTGTGACCGAGGCCTACGCCCGTTGCAAGGACACCGGCACCCTGTGGGCGCATGAAACCGTCACCCCTGACTGGCACGCCATGTTCAACGACTGGAACCAGCGCGGTGTGAACTCCAAGTTCCAGGTGATGCCCAAGAACTCGGCCTGCAACCCCCACCTCCCGCAATCCATCCACAGTGGCGGCATCAACGGATTGATGATGGACGGCAGCGTTCGTTTCATCGGCAATGCGGTTGCCCCGGCCAACTGGGCGGCGGCCCTCACCCCCAACGGTGGAGAAACTCTTAATATCGATTGATCGAACCAGTCGAATTCTTTGCAGAGGGGTGGTCGATGGATCACCCCTCTGTTTTTTTGGTTAAATTTGTAGATGATCCAAAAGGTCGCCCAGGAGAGACACCATGATTGCTTTGGTTTGGCGTAACAAGTCGGTGGTTGGTTGCCTGATGGCCGGATTGGCTGTGGCATTGGCCGGCTGTGGCGGCGCCGATTACAAATCCCGCGGCACGGTAACCGGCAAGGTGTCCGTCAAAGGCAAGAACCTCACCGTGGGTTCGGTGATGTTCATCAACAAGGAAGGGGTCACCGGTTCCGCCAGTATCGATCCCAACGGCAACTACAACATGCCTGACGCGCCTGTCGGCGAATGCCAGATCACCGTGTCGGTTCCCAAGCTGCCGATGGACCCGAATGTGAAAGGTCGCTTGACCGGCAAGGGCAGCGGACCCAAGATGCCACCCCCGCTTCGAGATCCCAACAAGGCTCCCAAGGAAGAGCCCAAGGCGGACGCCAAGGACGGGAAGGGGGGAGATCCTTCCGCGCCCGAAATGATGTCTGTCAGCGGCGCGGTGATTCCGAAAACGGTCGTGCAGATCGATGACAAATATGCCAAGGTTGAGACATCCGGGCTGACCTTCACTGTGGTCAAGAACGGCACCCAAACCTTCAACATCGATCTGAAATGATGCTTTTGTTGGTGTGAGTCATGTCGCCCCGGTCGCATCGGGGCAAACCGGGTTGGTCATGCTTATGGCTGACGGGTTGAATACGGATGTTTTAAACGGCGGCAGGCCCTGGAGCACCAGGCGCCTGTCGTCGTTTTTGGTTGCGGGTGTCGCGTTGGTGGCGGCCTGCGTGTTGGCTTGGCTCGGGTATGACCGTTACCGGGTGCACCACCTTTGGCAGGAGGCCCAGGAATCGATCCGCAATCATGATCCCCGCAGCGCGATGGCATCGCTGGACCAATTCACCGCGCGGAAGCCAAGGGATCTGGACGGATTGTTCCTGGCCGCCAGAACGGCGCGGCGTTTGGGTAAATTCCCCGAGGCAAAACGGTATCTGGCCGCCTATGAGGATCAGGGGGGAAGCAAAGACAAGGTTCGCCTGGAGCGGGACCTGATGCTGGTGCAGCAGGGCCTGATCGGCGACACCGATAAACGCCTGCGTGCAACCGTTGGCCCCGATCACCCGGAAGTCACCCTGGTGTTGGAGGCATTGGCCCGGGGTTATATGCAAGCGGAACGCTGGGCGGATGCCCGGCAGGCTTGCGCCCTGTGGCGCGCGGTGGACGGCGGGGCCCCCTGGGCCTGGCTTTTGGGCGGGCGGGTTTGTGAGCGCATGGTGCAGATGGATCAGGCGCTGGAATTTTACGCCAAGGCCCTGGAACTGGCTCCGGATGACCGTGACGCACGGGTGGCCTTTGCCCGGCTGCAGTTGAGACAAAAGAACCCGGTGAACGCCAAACCGCATTTGCAGTGGGTTCTTGAGCGATTTCCGGATGATGAGGAAGCCTTGTTGGGCCTGGCTGAATGCCTGGCGGCCGAGGCCAATGGTCCGCAGGCCGGGGAATTGGTGGACAAGGTTCTTGCCCTGAATCCTCAGTCCAATCTGGCCATGGGCCTGAAGGGGAAAATCCTGTTGGAAGGGGGGGATGGTGCCGCGGCCGAGCCGTACCTGAGGAAGGCGTGGTTGGCGGAATCGGCCGATGTCGAGGCGCTGCATGGACTGGTACGCGCGCTGCGCATCCAGGGCAAAGGCTCGGAGGCGGCCGAACTGGAGAAAAAGCTGGAAACCCTGCAACGGGATCTGAAGCGACTGAATGAATTGATGCGCCTGATTGGGCCGCAAACGCCCGACCTGGGGCCGTGTCTGGAGGCCGCGGAGATCGCCCTGCGGGTGGGCAGAACCGAACAGGGATTGAACCTGCTGGAAGACGCCTTGCGCCGAAATGGCGACCACCGTCCGGTGCATGCCCTGTTGGCCAAGTATTATCGGGGAATCGGACGGCTGGATTTGGCCAATGTTCAGCAAGGCTTGGCGGATAAACCCTGACCATGTGGGCAATAGACCGTATGACTGCCGGCGTGGGGTGGCTACTGCGATCCAGATTGCGTTTGCTGGTGGCGACGCTGCTCCTTTTATCGTCCGCCTGGTTGGGTTGGATGGTCCTGGAGCGGTTCCAGGTGTACCGTCTCCGCGCTCGCGCCGAATCCGTCATGGCCGCCTTTGATTTCAAGGGAGCCCTTGCGGATATTGAGGCGGCAATTGACTGGCGACCTGGCGAGGCCGGGCTGTGGCTATTGGCCTCCCAGGCCGCGCGGCGTGACGGGAGTCTGGATGCGGCCGCGCGATTCCTGAAGCAATACCGGCGGTTGGCCGGATCGACACCGGAAGGGCGGCTTGAGGGCGCGCTGTTGGAAGCCCAAAGGGGCGATATTGAAGGCCATGTCGACGAATTGCTTCCCAAGGTGGACGCAGGGCATCCGGCGGCGGAACAAATTCTCGAGGCTTTCACGGTGGGCGCCGTTGAGGTCTACCGTTTTGATCAAGCCGGTTTTTGGATCCACCATCTCCTTGAAAAGTTTCCCCGCAATCCCGTGGGGCGCCTCACCAGGGCGCGGATGGATGATGTGATGAACAAGAAGGAACGGGCGCTGGAAACCTGCAGGGCCCTGGTGGAGGATTTTCCGGACAATTACGGCGCGAGGCTGCTGCTTGCCGGCTTGACGGTGCGGGCACAGAAGTACGGGGAGGCATCCAGCCTGTATGAGAAGTTGCTTGTGGACAACCCCGGTGACCTGAAGGGCCAGTTGGGCTGGGTCAAATGCCTGACCTTGATGGGTGAGAATGAGCGGGCGGAAGCCCTGGCGATGGAAATGGTCCATGACCATCCCGAAAGCGCGGACGCCTTGCTGGAGGCGTCACGCCTGGTCCAGGGGAGCGGCAAAACGGAAAAGGCCGCTGAAATGCTCGAAAAAGCGGTTCAATTATCCCCCAACGACCATGAGATTCACTACCAACTCAGTCTCTGTCTCGAGAGGCTTGGGCGGAAAGAGGAAGCCAGACGCCACTTGGAGCTTTTCAGGAAGATTGAAGCGGACATGGTGCGACTCGACACGCTCCTGAAGGAAGTGGTCAACACACCCCGGGATCCCAGGCCCAGGCTGGAAGCCGGCAAAATCTGCCTGCGCAACGGCCAACCCGATGAGGGGATCCGCTGGCTGCAAGGCGCGCTGGAAATCGCCCCCAACGATGCCGCCACGCATGCCGCCCTGGCGGACTTCTACCTGGCGTTGGGGGATGAGAATCTGGCGAATTTTCACCGCCAGCGGGCCCGCTAGAAGCGGTGACCCATCGGGAAAAAGCCAAGCCTTTAGGATCAGGGTGGCCAAATCCGGCATTTTGGTGGTATGATGATATCTTTCCATTCCGGCAGTTATTTGATTGGTTGCCGTGATTAGTCCCCGTGGGTGTGGAGAGTTGGTGCATGGCGAAGGAAGAAGCGATTCTGATGCAGGGCAAGGTGACCTCGGCTTTGCCGAACACCCAGTTCCGCGTGAAGCTCGACAATGGCCACGAGCTTCTGGCCCACATCGCGGGAAAAATCCGCAAGAATTTCATCAAGATCCTTCCCGGCGATGTCGTGACAGTCGCCATCTCCCCCTATGACCTGAGCAAGGGGCGCATCACCTACCGCGGTCCGCTGCGCAAGGCAGAGGAAGAGGGGCAGGGGCAGGAAGGCTGATTTCCGCGCCTGACGGCCTTTTTTGGTGGTAACGATGTCCAAACGCCTGCGCGTTGGCAACCTGCACCCGCAGGTGGGCGACGCCGAGTTGATCGAATTGTTCAGCGCCCACGGGGCGGTTGGGAACGCCTGGGTGGTGCTGGACCGCGAAACCCGGGAGTCCCGGCGTTTCGGCTTTGTGGACATGGCCACGGAAGAAGACGCCCGAGCCGCGATTGCCGCCCTGGACCGAAAGCCCCTGATGGGCCAAATCCTGCATGTGGAGTTGCTGACCGACCCGGGGCGGCCGCCATCCCCTTGGGGCAGACCCAGACCGATGGGTCCACCCGGCCGGCCGGGGAATTTTCCCGGCGGGCCACGCGGCGGATTTCCCCCCCGCGGCCCAGGAGGGCCAAGATTCGGCCCGAGGGGGCCGGGAGGTTTTGGCGGCGGTAGGCCGCCCGGTGGGCGAGGGCCCAGCCGGTGACCGAATGAAACCACCCGGGCGGAAAAGCCCGGGTTTTATTTTGTCCGCAGGTTGGCCAGCGTCATCAGGGCGTATCCGGTGACCAAGGCCGGGTCACCTTCCATCCAGCGGTCCTTCGGATTGGTCCACGAACCGTCGGCCGATTGCCTCTTTTCCAGACGCTCGATGATTTCCCGCCGCCAGTCGTGGCGGGTTCCCTTGCCGTCGGCGAAGGGATCTTCCCCCAGGAGTTGAAGCGCCTTGCTGGCGGTATGCAGGTAGTAGAAATACCCCCATTCCTCGCGACCGGGAGGCATGCCGGGATTGGTGTCGAGGGTGTAATGGTCGCGGAGCCATTTCAGCGCGCCCTGGATCCTCGGATCTTCCTTTTTCACACCGCAGTAGATCATGCTCTTGATGCCGGCGTAGGTCATGCTGCCGTAGCCGGGAAGAGCGCCGTTTTGAAGGGGCTGGTCGAAACTTTTGGTGGAACCGCCGCCGGCGGC
>JAFMJU010000308.1 GCA_017853285.1 Gemmataceae bacterium | reverse complement strand
CTCGGCCTCCTCGGCGGTGTCTCCGCCGGCGTGGTCGGCGTGGTCGGCACCGGCAGCCTCCTCAAGACCGCGCAACTCTCCTCCGGCGGCTCCGCCGTCGCCCGCATGATGGGCGGCACACTCGTCAACTCCTCCACCACCCTCGCCCATGAGAAAATGCTCCTCAACGTGGTCGAGGAGATGGCCATCGCCTCCGGCGTTCCCGTCCCCGTCGTCTATCTGCTCGAGCACGAGCCGGGCATCAACGCCTTTGCCGCCGGCTACACCACGGGCGACGCCTGCGTCGCCGTCTCACGCGGCTGCCTCGAGATGCTCACCCGCGACGAGCTGCAGGGTGTTGTCGCCCACGAGTTCAGTCACATCCTCAACGGCGACATGCGGCTCAACATCCGCCTCATCGGCCTGGTCTTCGGCCTCGTCGGATTGGCCCAGATCGGCTACATGGTCTTCCGTTTCGTCTCCGAATCCCGCTCCTCGGGCCCCTCCGCCTACGGCCCCAACTCCTCTTCCTCCAACAGCGACAAAAAATCCGGCTCCAACGAGGGCTTCTGGCTGGTCCTGCTCCTCAGCGGCTTGGCCATCTACCTGCTGGGACTACTCGGCCAGCTCTGCGGCCGGCTCATCCAGGCCGCCATCTCCCGCCAGCGCGAGTTCCTGGCCGATGCCAGCGCCGTGCAGTTCACCCGCAACCCCGATGGCATCGCCGGCGCACTCAAAAAGATCGGTGGCTACAAACCATCCTCTGTCATCCGCAATGTCCACGCCGGCGAGACCAGCCACCTGTTTTTCTCCGACACCTTCCTCGGCAGCCGCTTCACCTCCCTGTTCGCCACCCATCCCCCGCTGGCCGAGCGCATCAAACGCATCGATCCATCGTTTGATGGAAAATTCCCAAAGGCCCAGGCCCCTGACCAAGAGGGCACCGCTCCCGCCGGCTCCCCCAAGCCCAAACGCCCCGGCTTCCCGGGCATACCCCGTGTCCCCGGCGCCGACCGCCTAGGTTTCCCGGGCACCTCGCTGCCCCTACCGGTCGGAGGTGCCATGGGCCTCGCGGCTGAGCAGGCCGTCGATCAGGTCGGCTCCATCTCACCCGCCGAGATGGGCTATGCCGCCAGTCTCGTAGACACCCTGCCACCCATCCTCGATGAAGCGAGCCGCGATCCCTTCAGTGCCCGCTCCCTGGTCTGCGCCCTTCTGCTGGATTCCAATCCCCAGGTGCGCGAAAACCAGCTCGCCATCCTCCGGCGCGATTCTGGCGACTCCGAGATGGCCGAAACCCTCCGCCTCGTGCCCGCCGTGCACCAGCTCCCCGATGCGTGCCGCCTGCCCCTGCTCGACCTGGCCATGCCCGCCCTGCGATCCCTATCCCCCCAGCAGTACGGCATCTTCCGCGGCCGCATCCATGCACTTGTGGTGGCCGACCAGCGACTCAGCACCTTCGAGTATGTCCTCTGCTGCGTGCTGTCCAGGCATCTCGATCTTGAGTTCGGCCTCCGTGCCCAACCGGCGGATTGGTGGCGGCCCGAAAGCCAACAGGCCGGCCGTGTCGAAACCATTCTCGGCCTGCTGGCCTGGCAGGGCGCCGAAAGCTCCGCGGATGAGGTCGATCACGCCAGGGTGGAGCGGGCCTTCCAGGCAGGGCTGGGCGCCTTCCAAGGCCGGCCCGCCACAACCGGCCATGTGCCTGCCCGTGAAACGGTTCGTCTTGAGGATTACCACGCCGCAGCCCGGCAACTGGCCCGCGCCAGGCCCGAACTGCGCCGTCGCGTCATGCTCGGCATGGCAGCCTGCGTGCTCGAGGATGGCCAGGTCAGCGTGCGCGAGCTCGAACTGCTCCGCGCCATGGGCGATACCATCGATTGCCCGGTCCCGCCCCTGGTCCATGGCGGAGAAAGCGGGACATCCCAGGCACCCCATTGAACTGAAAATCACCGGGCCGGCCTGTAAGCCGGGTTCTGTTTCCACGCGCGAGGCGCGTGGATGACGACCATTTCTCTGGGCGCGCGGTCGCCCGCGCGCTCTAGCAACCTACCCGGGAGTGAAACGGGCCGGGCAGACCCTCCTCCCTTACTTGGTCTTGCTCCATGTGGGGTTTGCCAAGCCAGCCGGTCACCCGGCTGCTGGTGGGCTCTTACATTAAGCGGCAAGCCGCCCCACCATTTCACCCTTACCCGGAGGCCCGAAAGCCCCCTGGCGGTATCTTTTCTGTTGCACTGTCCCGACCCTTCGGCCGCTGGAAACGCTAGCGATCCCAGCCGCCTTCGGGTGGTGGGCGTTACCCACCACATTGCCCTGTGGAGCCCGGACTTTCCTCCACCGGGCGGTCGCGGGTTTCCCCACGCCCCCGGCAGCGGCCGTCCGGCCGACCCGGTGAATCTCCACCCTAGCGGACCCTGCCCCCTTCCACCAGCAAACCCGCCCGGTTTCGACGGTTTTCCGCTAGAATGACCAAACCATGCTTGTGTTCGATCCCACCCTCCCCACCGATTCCAACCCCGGCGTTCCCCCCGGCGCGGTTGTCACGCTGGGCAATTTCGACGGCGTCCATCAGGGGCATGTCGCGCTTGTCCAAACCGCCTCCACCCTCGCCCGCGACCTCGGCAATCTCCCCGTGCTGGCGCTCGCGCTCGATCCGCACCCCCGCGCCCTGCTTGGTCAGCCCGTCCCCGCGCCCCTCACCACCCCCGAAGACCGACTCGCCTTGCTGCGCCAGGCGGGCGCCACCCATGCCGCACTCTTGCGCGTCAGCACAGCGCTCCTGGCCTGGGATGCCGAAACCTTCTTCCAAAAGGTTCTGGTGCAGTCCCTCCGGGCCGCCGCCCTCGTCGAGGGACACAACTTCTGCTTCGGACGCGCCCGCGCCGGCACCATCGACACGTTGAAAAAACTCTGCCCCCCCTCCGGCATGCGGCTCGGCGTCGTTGGGGCAGTCTCCGAGGCGGGTGCCGAGGTCTCCAGCACCCGCATCCGCGCCGCACTGGCCCAAGGCGATGTCGCGGCGGCCAACAACCTGCTCAACCGCCCCTATCGCCTCCACGGCGAGGTCATCCACGGGGCCCACCGCGGCCGCACCATCGGCTTCCCCACCGCCAACCTTGCCCCCCAAACCGTTGTGCCCGCCCCCGGCGTTTACGCCTGCCTGGCCACCCTGCCCTGTGGCCGCTCACTCCCAACCGCTACCCATATCGGCCCCGCGCCCACCTTTGCCGACACCCGGCCCCGCGTCGAGGCCCACCTGCTCGACTTCTCCGCCGACCTTTACGGCCAGCACCTCTCCCTTGACTTCCTCGCCCATGTCCGCCCGCCCCGTCAGTTCCCCTCACCCGCCGAACTTGTAGCCCAGTTGGGCCATGACATCACCGCCATTCGCGCTCTCTGCGCCAACAAGCACCAGCGGGCTTCCACGCCATGACCAACCCCGTCCCACACGACCAGATCTTGCGTGTCCAAAAACTCTGCGACGAGGTTCTCGCCCCGCTGTACGATCTCCAGACCAGCCGCGTAAGGGTTGTCGCCATCGATGGCCCCGTCGCCCAGGTCCGCCTAGAGGGTGCCTGCGCCTCCTGCGTCTCATCCACACGCCTGCTGTTCGCCGAGATCGAGGCGCTACTCAAATACCACAAAGACCAAGTCGAGTACCTCGAAGTCGTTCCCTAGCCATTCCCTCCGCGAACGAGCCCCCTTCCGCCGGCCGCACCCTGTGTTACAAGGGATCTCAACCCGCCACAGGAGCCACCATGGCCGCCGAAACCACGCAAGCCCCTGAAGCCAGCCCCGCCAACACCTGGCAACGCCTCGGCTCGGTCGATGCCTACCGCGGCTTCGTCATGCTCCTCATGATGGCCGAGGTGCTCCACTTCGGCCGCGTCAGCCGGCTCCTGGCCGATAACCCCCTCTGGCGGTTCCTGGCCCACCACCAATCCCATGTGCCCTGGCGCGGCTGCACCCTCCACGACCTCATCCAGCCCTCCTTCAGCTTCCTGGTCGGCGCCAGCGCCTTCCTCTCGCTCGAACACCGCCGAAGGCGTGGCGATCCCACACGGTGGCTGGTCGCCCACGCCGCCTGGCGCGCGCTCCTGCTAACCTTCCTCGGGGTCTGGTTGCGCTCGCTCGGCCGGCCTCGACTCAATTTCACCTTCGAGGACACCCTGTCCCAGATCGGCCTCGGCTACTTCTTCCTCTTCCTCATCGCGCTCTGCCCTTCCCGCGCCTGGTGGGCCGCACTCGCGCTCATCCTCGTCGGCTACTGGGGCGCCTTCGCTCTCCACCCCATCCCCGCGCCGGATTTCGATTACGCCACGGTCGGCGTCCCCCAGGATTGGTCCGAGCACGCCCAGGGACTCGCCGCCCACTGGAACAAGAATTCCAACCTCGCCTGGAAATTCGACACCTGGTTCCTCAACCTGTTCCCCAGGGAAAAACCGTTTGCATTCAACAGCGGCGGCTACTCCACCCTCAGCTTCATCCCCACCCTCGCCACTTCCCTGCTCGGGCTCATCGCCGGCTCCTGGCTGTTCTCCACCCGCGCCGCCAAAAACAAGCTGGCCATGCTGGCAACCGCCGGCGCCTCCTGCCTCGCCGCGGGTTTCGCCCTCGACCATTTCGGCGTCTGCCCGTCCGTCAAGCGCATCTGGACCCCATCCTGGGTCCTGGTCAGCGGCGGCTGGTGCTTCCTGTTGCTGGCCCTTTTCACCTCGCTCGAAAGGGTGCCGGGCTTCCCGGTCTGGTCCTACCCGCTGCGCGTCATCGGCATGAACCCCATCGCCGCCTACATGCTCAGCCATCTCATCGAGGGCTTCGTCCGCTCCAACCTCAACACCTTCTTCGGCAAAGACTTCTTCCGCTTCGCCGGTGATGCCTACGAACCCTTCCTCTCCGGCCTAGCCATCCTCGCCACCTACTGGCTCATCCTCCTCTGGATGGACCGCCGCAAGATATTCCTGCGCGTCTGACACTATCTTTGATCCCAAATCCATGAATACAAAAGAACAG
>JAFMJU010000307.1 GCA_017853285.1 Gemmataceae bacterium | reverse complement strand
GAACTGGACCAACGAGGTGTACTGAACTATCCCCCTTTTTCACGGATGGCACGGATCATCTGGCGATCAACCGATCCGCTGGCGCTGGAGGAGTATGCAAAAACGGTTGTCGCTGGCATTAAATCCGCGCATGACCGACACAAAGCCGGTAGCGTTGGCGAACCAATTCCCGATTGCCGGGTGCTCGGCCCCTCGGAACCGCCGGTCGCACGACTGAAGGATTATTTCCGGCGGCACGCGATGGTTTTTTCCCCATCGGCCCGGCACCTTCATACCTTGTTGCGGGAGGCCCAGCGGGCGATTCGACCTTCATCCAACGTGGAACAGGCAATCGATATCGACCCTGTCAGCATGCTGTGAGCACATGCTTGTATTTTCGGTTATTTGCCGGCCAAGGCGCATTTGACCGCAGCCAGAAACTCAGCCTCTTCTGAAGGGGCAACCGTCCGCGGATCCACCAGGACATGCCCCTCCTGGACCCGACAGATGATCGGTGGACTCTGCCGTCGCAATGCGGACGAGAGTTCCTCATCCGACCTGCCAACAGCGCGAATTGTCACCACCCAGGTTGGCTGATCCTTTCCGGGGAAGGAACCACCGCCCACCGGCGATTGATCCTGAACCACCGAAACCGATTCCACTCCGGGAATGGCGGTTAGCAGACTGGCCCAGGTGTTCGCCCGTTTGCGCAATTCATCGCCGGAAGCACCCAACATGGCCAATGCGGGTATTTCGCGCCAAGCTCGCTCCGGATCCAAATGAATGCGCAGGGTGGCCTCCAAGGCAGCCAAAGTCATTTTGTCGAGTCGTAGCGCGCGGAAAAGGGGATCCTTCTCCACCTTGCGAACCAAGTCAGCATTGCCCGCGATCAATCCCGATTGGGGCCCACCCAGCAACTTGTCGCCACTCATGAGGGTGATGTGGGCACCGGCCGCCAACCCCGCGCGTGGGTCCGGTTCCCCTTCGAATTCCCGTCGCCGCGCGGTTTGCAACGCCCCGCTGCCGACATCATCCACAAACAGGATTCCCCGCTGGCGGGCTAGTTCGCCCAAAGATTCCACTCCGGGCATTTCCGCATGGCCGGTGATCCGGTAATTGGCGGTGTGCACCCGCAGCAGGGCAGCCGTGTCCGGGGTGATGGCGGCGGCGTAATCCTCCACCCGGGTGATGTTGGTGGATCCCACCTCCACCAGCTTCACACCCGCCACCTTGAAAATTTCCGGCAGCCTGAAGCTGCCGCCAATTTCCACCAGTTGCCCCCGACTCACTACCACTTCCCGGCCACCACAAAGAGCCCGCAAAACCAGGACCGTGGCACCCGCACAGTTGTTGACCGCTGTCCCGGCCTCCGCCCCCATCAGTCGGGCTACCAGGGGCCCCACGCCACCCAACCGCCTGCCCCGTTTCCCGGTGTCGAGGTCGAATTCCAGGTTGCTGTATCTGGCCACGGCGCAAGCGGCATCGATTGCCGATTGCGGCAAGGGAGCCCGACCCAAATTGGTGTGAAGCACTATCCCGGTGGCGTTGATGACCCTTTGGTGGAAAGGCACATGCCGGCGGCGGGCAAGCTCAAGCGCTTCCTCCGCCAAACGGTTCACACAGGTGGGTGTGGAATCTCCACCCAAAATCCTGGCACGGGCTCCATCCAGGGTTTCCCTGGCGGCATCGGCCAAGACCGCCGGAGCGATCAATTCAGCGGATCCAATGCTGGAGAGGCGGTCGAGGATGAGGTGGATCGCTGGCAAGCCACGCAAGGCCTGCCGGCTATCCTCACTCAAGCCTTGCCCACTGTGCTCTCCAAGTTGTCGTTCTGAGCGAGCCACCGGAAATCCCCCTCGCGCCGCGTGACACCCACGCGGTCCAAATATTCGCACAGCGGAACCGCATATTTGCGGGTGGTTCCCAACAAGTCCCTAATTTCCGCCACGGTCAGCCCCTGTTGGCCCCTTTCAGACCGCGATTTCAATTCGGCGGTCACCTTCTCCCGCATGACTCGCTCGTGCTGGTTGGCCAGGTACAAACCGTCCTGCACCTTCACCAATGCCGCCTCAGCGACACATACCCCGAACAATTCGTCCAAACTGGTGGCATTTTGCCCCGCCAAGGCAACAAAAGACGCCTTTTCCGGCGGCTGAAACCCGGCTTGGCGGTGCCCCTCGAGGATTTGCTCCTTCAACCGGCGTTGGCTGGCTGTCAGGCGGGGCTTGAAATCGGCATTCCCCACACGCCCCTGCGGGCCCACCACCACGCGCCGTTTGACCAAACGATCCAAAATCCCCGCCGCCAACGCGGGGTCATCCAGCCAACCCAATTGGCCCTCGACTTTTTGCCGCTCGTGGTGACTGAGGAGGGGTTCGCGGTCATGGAGGCGGTTGAGGGCCTCCAGCAACATCCCCTCCAATTCGTCGACTCGGGCGGCTTCCAGCAGGCGCTTCCGGGTGGCACCCACCGAAACTTCCACCAGGCTGCCATCCGCCAGCCCTTGGGCGGTCCATCCCTCTGCATCCTGTAGAGTCCACCCGGCCTCACGCACCAGTTCCGCAGGGGAAATTCCACCGTATGCGGAAAACCAGGCTACCACCCGGGCCCGGGCCTGGCTGTCCCCCATGGCCAATTGTTCCAAGTGCTCCAAATCAGCCACATGGCGACGCCGTAACTTGCGGCCGGTAGCCAGAATCACCCGACCACCCCCCAATGTTTGCTGGGCTGAGGCTTGACGAACCACCAGCGGCTGCCCCCACACCGCCAAAGCCTGATCCTCAAGAAATAGCTGGGCCAACCCTTCCTCACCCGGCCCGATTTTGTCGCAATCGAGTAGCGAAAGGGTTGCAATGGTTTCCAAGGTTCCCAAATGTACCCTAACTTGCTGCCTGTGCCGAACAGGCTTGGCTCCGGGCAACAGGCGCAGTTTGGTGGCCAGGACTTTTGTCGGCACGAGGATTCCCGGCGTCGCCAGTTCCTGGCCGCGCCGTACCTCCTCATGTTTCACACCGGCGAGGTTGATGGCGGCACGCATTCCGGCAGTCACGGATTCAACCGGCTCGCCGTGACGGCGCAACCCGCGCACCCTCACCCTTTCCCCGCCAGGTAACCAGTCGACTTCATCCCCCACCTTGAGGGTGCCTGACCAAACGGTTCCGGTCACAACCGTCCCATGACCCTGCATCACAAACGAGCGGTCGATGGCCAGTCGAAACCAACCGGTGTCCCGGGCCCTAGGGCCCGCCAGGCATTTTTCAGCCTGAAATTTCAAGGCTTCCCTCAGTTCGACGATCCCCGAACCCGTGGAAGCGGAGGTGTGAAGAATGGGAGCATGTTCCAAAAAAGTGCCGCGCACCAGGTCGCGGACTTCCAACTCAGCCACCTCGCGGGTTGTCTCGTCCACCAAATCGCATTTGGTAAGCGCGATCAGACCGTGTTCCAAACCCAGCAGACGCAAGATTTCCAGATGTTCCCGCGTTTGGGGCATGATGCTGTCATCCGCGGCGATCACCAACAGGGCCATATCAAACCCTGTCGCTCCGGCGAGCGTGTTTCGGACAAATCGCTCGTGCCCTGGAACATCCACCACACCAATTCGATAAGGATCGATATCTAAATGTGCAAAACCAATATCAATAGTAATTCCGCGTGCCTTTTCCTCTGGCAACCGGTCGCAATCGACCCCGGTAAGAGCCCGAACCAGAGAGGTTTTTCCATGGTCGATGTGGCCGGCGGTGCCGAGAATCAGCGGAACCGGCCCGGGATTTTGGGCCAAAGCGGGGGAACCTTGGGATTGCCGGGTTTCACTGTCGTTAGCCATGCGATGTAGTGTACCTTACCTTGCGTGTTTTGAATGGTTCCAAGGACCGAGGCATTGGTCCTTTTGTCGGCCTGTTATTGGACCGTGTGTCACAGCTTTTCAGGTGAGTATCCCATGATCGGCGCGCGAATGACTGCCAGGCAATTTGTTGAACGGTCGGCCCAGGAGGTCCTTCGCATGGACCACGGGGCTCTGGAGCGGTTGGCAGATGCCATTGTCCAGAGGTACAAGCAGGATGGAACCGTTTACATCATCGGGAATGGGGGAAGCGCATCCACCGCCAGCCATGCCTGCGAGGATTTTGGAAAAGGATCCCTCCGACGGGAAGATTTCGACAACGATGCCAAGAAACGGCTGCGCGTGATTTCACTGGCGGACAACCCCGCCTACCTTCTGGCCTGGGGCAATGATGAAGGCTTTGATCGGGTTTTCCTCGAGCAATTGAAAAACTTGGCACGCCCCGGGGATTTGCTGATCGCCATCTCCGGTTCCGGAAACAGCCCCAATGTCCTGCGGGCTGTGGAATGGGCCAACAAACATGGGGTGGCAACCTTCGGGATGACGGGGTTTTCGGGGGGCAAACTCCGCACCTTGGCCAACGATTGCTTTCACGTGGACCTGAACGACATGGGGTTGGTGGAATCGATTCATCTGGTTGGAATCCACTGGATTGTGGATGAATTGCACCGCCAAATCGGCCACAACGGCGCCCCCCGAGAGACCATTCAAACTCCCGGTTGCGCTTGATCCATCGAACCCCTTTCAGGGTCATGGGTTAAAGTGGATTTTGTCCCAGGGTTCGGCCATGCCGGACCCTTTTTCGTAAGCTGATCCTGTTTGGACCAATGCCGGAAAAATCCGGAAACACGGTGATATCTCAAGAAATTTGAAATGGGACAGGAGACGGGAATGCAGGCCTTTTTGGCGTTGGAGGACGGAACAGTTTTCGAAGGCAGGGCCTTTGGCGCAGAGGGTGAAACCTCCGGCGAAGTTGTTTTCAACACCAGCCTGACCGGTTACCAGGAAGCGTTGACCGACCCCTCCTATCGCGGCCAAATCCTGACAATGACCTACACCCAGATAGGCAACTACGGCGTCAACCCGGACGACACCGAGAGTCAGGGGGTGCAGGTCAAAGGCTTCCTGATCCGTGAACTCAGTCCTCTGGTCAGCAATTTTCGCTCCACAGAAAACCT